>CAZUMN010000028.1:0-13719 GCA_964621955.1 uncultured Thermococci archaeon | reverse complement strand
GTTAACTATGAGCTCCCTGAAAATCAAGAACTTGTCTTACTATACAGGCCCCCAGGATCAGCACTGTGCATTGGAGTCTACGATGACCAAGGCCATCTTTATATTGAAGAAAACTATGGTGTTTGGTACCGAATTGAAAATAAGGACAATTTCATGAGCTATATGAAACAACTTGTTGACATGCGAATTAAAGGGGATCTTACCAAAATATAATTCTCTCTTTTTATTGGTGATAAAATGGATCAATCTAATGATGACAGAGTATTGGATGATAAAATACAACATCTAACAAAGTTATACCTCTCTCATGCTATTTCCAAAGACGAATTTGAATCAAGGAAAAAAGAAATCATGGATTCTTATTCAATTATTCTCAAGGAATCTACTAAAGATATTTCACCAGAAAGAAAGTATTCAAATAAACTCTTCTTCATTATTCCATTATTTCTTGTTCTCATTGGTGCTGTTTACTTATTATACAATAAGGGTAGTAGTACTATATCTTTAATGCCTTTATTTGAATCATTAGGCCAAAGTAATATTCCATTAATAGCTGCTTTTTTCATAGGGCTAATGACTGCAATAAGTCCATGCCCACTTGCAACTAATATTACTGCTATAGCATACGCATCTAAAAAAATTGGAAACAGCAAACACACATTGCTTGTTGGAATTTTATATACTATTGGTAGAATGATTGTATATATCGGCATAGCAGCAGTCATTGTATGGGTAGGCATTAGTACATTTTCAATATCCATAGGACTTCAAAAATATGGAAAAGTATTATTAGGGCCACTTATGCTATTATTTGGTATATTAATGCTTAATATATTCAATATGAGTTTTGGAAAAAGTAGTGAAAGAATAGCAAAACTTAAGGAATATTTATCTGAAAAAGGATTATTTGGTAGTCTATTGTTAGGCATGTTATTTGCTCTAGCATTCTGTCCAATAAGTGGTGTATTTTACTTTGGCATGCTTATTCCTTTAGCACTTCAAAATAGTGATCCAATTATTATACCTTCAATCTTTGCAATTGCAACAGGATTACCAGTGATCATATTTTCACTAATATTAGTTTTCAGTGTTTCAAAGATGGGTGATGTCATGAAAAAAGTCCAGATCTTTGAGAAGTGGATGAGAAAAGCAGTTGCTGTAATTTTTATTGCTGTTGGAATCTATTATTTATTCCTTATATAGGAGATGAATAATTGTTAGAAAGTAAAGTTGAAAAGAAAAAAGGACTAGGAATATTTGAGAAATACCTCACAATTTGGGTTTTTTTGTGTATTCTTGGAGGTATAGCCTTAGGAAAAGTTGCCCCATCAGTTGCTTTAACATTGGATTCTTTTTCTTACTACCAAGTTTCAATACCTATTGCAATATGCCTATTCTTTATGATGTATCCTATAATGGTAAAGATTGATTTTGGCGAAGTTCTTAAAGCTGCCAAGACTCCAAAGCCCGTAGGAATGACATTACTTGTAAACTGGGCTATTAAACCTTTTACGATGTATTTATTTGCCTACTTCTTTTTGGGATATTTGTTCAAGGGATTTTTACCAGGAACTGAAATTTTAATTACGGGCCAGGAAGTTGAGCTTTGGAGGAGTTACATAGCAGGAACTATTCTTTTAGGAATTGCACCATGCACTGCAATGGTTTTGGTATGGAGTTTTCTTGCCAAGGGAAACGACGGCCTTACCTTGATCATGGTCGCTATAAATTCACTTACCATGCTTTTCTTATATGCACCATTGGGTGGATTATTATTAGGCGTAAATGCAATGCCAATCCCATGGGAGACTATACTACTATCAGTTTCGATATATGTCGGATTGCCACTATTTGCAGGGTACATAACTAGAAAACAGATACTAAAATCTAAGGGTCTTGAGTGGTTCAATGAAGAGTTCTTACACTATTTAACACCTGTCAGTATTATCGCATTATTAATAACTCTAGTGCTTCTATTTTCACTCAAAGGAGAACTTATTGTTAACTACCCATTAACTATCTTTTGGATAGCAATACCTCTGTTCATACAAACAATGCTTATTTTTGCCATAGGTTATTTCTTGCTTGCGCCTATATTAAAATTGTCTTATAGAGACGCTGCTCCTGCTGCAATGATCGGTGCTTCAAATCACTTTGAGGTAGCCATAGCAACAGCCACTACCTTGTTTGGCCTTTCTTCTGGCGCAGCACTTGCAACGGTAGTGGGAGTTTTGATAGAGGTTCCAACAATGTTACTCCTTGTAGCAATCTGTAAAAAAACCTGTTACTTATTTCCTGGATGCGACATTTCCTGGCCACAATGCAAAAATAGTTCAAAATAATAAATAACGTAGTTCTTAATTGATATTATAAATATAACAATATTATTTTGGCAGTAAAACTTTATCTATGGTGTGTAATATTCCATTGGAACAACTAATGTCAGGCCCTATAAGAACTGCATTTTCAAACTTCACCGTTTCAAGATCAACTGAACAAAAACATAAGATGGTTGAGGTTATTTTAAGTTCTTTACCAAGTAAGGTTTTTATTTTATTATTCCCCTTTTGCATCTCAGAAAATTTTCTAAGTTCTGAAAGCTCATATTTGCCAGGCAAAACATGGAATTTTAATATTTCCTCTAATTTGGATTTATCTCCCAATAGCCCGTCTACCGTCCACTCAGAAAGCATTGCAAAAGCGCTGTCTTGTGGAGCTAAAAATGTAAAGGGTCCAGGACCATTTAAGAAATCTTCTAACTTTGCAATCTTTATTGCATCAATTAATGTATTAAAATTTCCTATGTCAATAGCAGTTTCTAGAATATTTTTCATGTAAGGCCTTCCTGTAGATTTTCTAGAATAAATATATTTAACTATTACTATTTTTAAATATATGCAAAATACTACACTAAATAACATTTCTAATATTCAACTTTTATATGTCAATAATTATGTTATTTATCTATTTCTTTCAAAGCTTTTTCAAATGATTCTCTTAAAGTATCGATAGTTCCTTCCCTTATGACAATTTCACTATTAAAATGCGATGCAAACTCTTTACATCTGGCCCTAAAATTAAGCTTATCAATAAAATCAAGTTCTATACCTATTACCCTCCTATAGTCAGAGCTTCCAAGAGCCATATTAAACTTTTCTTTAACATTCATTTCAGATAACTCGGCCATTCTTTTTGTATCTATATTTTTTGTCTTTTCTTCTAAAAGTCTTGGCCAGTGTTTTGCCCACCCTGGAGTCATAAAAAAAATATTTGTAGTTTGTTCTAATTCTTTTAGATAATTCTCACTTGACCCTATAAGGGCGCATATACAGTCATCCATTATCTCTCCTTTTTCATTAGTTAGAATATCAAAAGGAACTTTTATTTTGTTATTAATCAATAATTCTCGTATAGAACCTAAGGCATTACCACATAACCCATATAGAAGTAGTATATAATCAACATGCTTTTCAATCTCCTTTGATGCGGCTATTACTTCTCTTTTGATATCTTCAGCATAAAGATGGAGAGCAAAAGGCAGGATATTCACAACAACTTCTAGAGGCTCCTGTCTTTTTAGAAATCTTGTTGAACACAGTTCTCTTGCAATAGAGATTTTTTCATAGTTATATCTTGACTCAAGCATTTTTTGAAACTCTTTTGAAGAATCACTAGAAACAAGTATAATTCTATCAATGTTATCGTATTCAGATAAGAGCTTTAACAACTCTTCTTCAAAGATCTCACAAGCAACAATACCAATTCTCTTCATACTCTCTGTTCTGATATATTTGAGTGCATTTAAAAAATTACTTATACTAATCGAAATATTTATATATGCGCATATATACATAAATATTATGGGCGCTCAGATAGAGATATTCAAGGCTTTAGGAGACGAAACTCGTCTTAACATAGTAAGATGCCTATTAATTCAAGAGTACTGTGCGTGCCAATTCACATTTGATATACCAAAGGACCAGACTACAATCTCGAGGCATCTTAAGATTTTAGTCGATGCGGGCATATTAAAATCTGAAAAGAAAGGCAGGAATATTATCTACAGTATAAAAGATAAAGCCACGATTGAAATGTTAAATAATTTTGGTATTGAAGGAATGGCTTGTTGTGAGGAGATTAAATATGAAAGATGAAGATATTAAGAGAATTGTAAAAGAAAATTATTCAAAAATAGCATCTTCTAACTGTGGTTGCAATTGCGGATGTGGTGGTGGAAATAATAATGAACTAATTGCTAAATCATTAGGTTATTCAGATATGCAGATCGGAAATGTATCTGAGGCCAATCTTGGATTGGGTTGTGGAAATCCTACTGCACTTGGCGAGATAAAGGAAGGAGAAACTGTACTAGATCTAGGTTCAGGAGCTGGACTCGATTGTTTTCTTGCTGCAGATAAAGTCGGAGAAAAAGGAAATGTCATAGGTGTCGACTTCACCGAGACAATGGTCCAAAAAGCAACGCAAAATGCAAAAAAATATGGATATAAGAACGTTGAATTTAGGCACGGTGACATAGAAAATCTTCCAATTGATGATGATTCAGTAGATGTCATATTAAGTAATTGTGTGATTAATCTTGTGCCTGATAAGGCCAAAGCCTTCAATGAAGCTCACAGAGTGCTAAAGAAAGGAGGAAAAATGTACATATCAGACATAGTCTTGCTTCAAAATCTAAGTGATGATTTAAGAAAAAATGAGATGCTTCTCGTTAGTTGTATCGCCGGTGCAATATTAAAAGAAGACTATCTAAAAATAATCAAAGATTCAGGATTTGAAATATCTACTACTTCGAGCGACGAAGAAATAAGCATAAGGCAATATTATGGATTGCCTATCGAAAGTTTGAGCATTGTAGCAAAGAAGAGATAAAAATATTTTCTTATTTTATTTGGACAAACTAATCCATCTCTTCCAATTTATTTTTTATTAAATGCTTACAAAGTTATTAACATTTGTCGAGATGAATAATTTCTAGAGTCAAATATAGATATAAGATTCATACTAGAATTAATATCATGATAACAAAAGCACCAAAGTGTCCTGAATGTGACTCCGATAAAACAGTTGTAATTATATATGGAATTCCAGGGACGGTCTTTTAGAAAACTCTCAAAAAGGAGAATTCATTTTAGGCGGCTGTAAGACCAATCCAGAAGCACCAAGATTTCACTGCAAGAGATGTAAGAACGAGTGGGGTAAGTTGGAGGATGACCCTGATTACTTTTAAATTAGAATTGGCCTTAAAATTAGGGCCAATTCAAAACTTTAATAATTCTTCTTCCCATTCCTTTTTACAATCACATTCATACTCCAAAATTCTTGGATCATTATCAAGAGAGAACTCTAAAATCTTTTTTTCAATTTCTCTGTTACAACTCTTGCAATTTTTAGGGCCACGTGATCTGCCAAAGGCAACAGGATGGCAAATAATATCTGGCCTTAATTTTACAGTCTCTTTTAGAATTTCCAATATACTCCATCCCCAAGGTGGCGAATACTCTCCCTTGTTCCAGAGGTACTCCACAAGGGTATTCTTATGGATTGTCATAGGGTTAAATGAAATCACATCGGCAATATTTTCTATCGCTTTTGCAGAGTTTATCGCATCATGTATGGCTTCTTTTTCAGTGAGAAATGGAGGCTTAATCATCAAGTAGGCCTTATTTTTAATATCTAGTTTATTTAAAATCTCACTTGCAGAAATATAATCTTGAAAGGTAAATCCCTTGTTGATTGAGTGCTTTAGTATTTTGTTATTTGATGATTCCAATCCAATAGCAACTTCAATTTGAAGATCATTATTCCCTATTAATTCATTCAAGTGATTTTCTTCAACATATTCTGGCCTAGATTCTATTGTTACCTCTGAAATTCCCTTCTCAGAAATAAATGAAATTATTTTCTTTGCGCAATCATGATTAACTTCTTTCGGGTCAAGAAAACTTCCAGATGTGAACAGTTTGACTTTCCTTATTTCATCATCATAAGCATTCTCAAACTCTTGAACAAATATGTTGAAAATATCAATTGAAGTGTCACTGGGGGAATCATCAAAGTATGAGCACATGTTGCACCTTCTCCACCTGCATCCAACAGTGGGCAATATGATGGAAAGAGCTTTAGCTTCTTTACCTTGAACATTTTCCCTGTTATAAAAGAACATTAAATTCTATAACTAAATTCTGTTTAAAAACTTCACTCAAAGAGGCAGTTCATGCAGTTTACAGCTATTATTGATATAATAAATGCGGCGATTGCAAAGATAATCCAGATTCTTCTCCTGTAATATCTTTCAGAAATATAAATAACAAAAGCTGATGTAGCTAAAAAATAGCAAAGTAGGGGGAATATTGGCATTGAAACAAGTAAGAATAGATTATACCCCATTAGGTAAAGTGACCACTCAATACCGCTCCAGCTGACCCCTATAAAAATTACACCAAAAATGAATAGCTCCTCTGCCTTTTTATAATCCTTATCCCTTAAAAAAAGAGAATAAATAATTAAAAAAGAGCTTAATATAGCACTTAAAATTGAGTAATGAAATCCTAGAGATTCAAGCCCCATTTTATTCCAGCACAGCGCCCTTGTCAGCCGATGTTACAAGTTTCCTATACCTCAATAGCATTCCAGGTATGTCCTTCTTTGGTGGTTTTGCAACTTTTAGTCTTTCCCCTATCTCTTTAGCAGTGAGCGCTACTTCAAGTTTTCTTTTGGGTATATCTATCCTTATTATATCTCCATCTTTTAATGCCGCTATGGGTCCTTTGTCAAAAGCTTCTGGGGACACATGACCTATGCAAGGTCCTCTTGTTCCTCCAGAAAATCTTCCATCTGTAATTAAGGCCACTGATTCAGACAGTCCCATACCTGCTATCAAACTTGTTGGCTCTAGCATCTCCCTCATTCCTGGCCCACCTTTTGGTCCCTCGTATCTTATGACAACAACCATGCCTGGTTTAATCTTACCGGAGAGTATCGCTTTTGTAGCTGCTTCTTCGCTTTCAAATACCTTAGCCTTACCTTCAAACTTCATTATCTTATCACTAACTGCAGTCTGTTTTACAACAGAGCCGTTAGGGGCTAAATTTCCCTTTAGGATAGCTATTCCACCTTGCTTATGATAAGGATTATCAACATTTCTAATTGTATCAGATTTCACGACCTTTACCTTCTTTAGCACATCACCAAGTGTATTTCCCATAACTGTCTTTGTTTCAAGATTTAGTTTATCTTTCAGCCTAATTAAAATCTGAGGAATGCCGCCTGCATCATCAAAGTCTCTCATGAAAAAGGGTCCGCCTGGCCTTAAATTTACAAGGTGTGGCGTTTCTTTAGAGAGCTTATCAAATAAGGTCAAGGGAAGGACAATTCCAAATGCATTAGCAACTGCTGGCAGATGTAGAGCAGTGTTTGATGATCCACCTATTCCCATATCAACTCTTATTGCATTTTCAAAGCTCATCTTGGTGATTATGTCTCTTGGTTTCAAGTCCTTCTTAACAAGTTCAACTATAAGCTTCCCTGTTTGGTATGCTATTTCTTCTTTTCTTTTATCGGTTGCATGAACAGTGGCGCTCCCTGGGATTGAAAGACCCAAAGCTTCAGTCATGCAAGCCATTGAGTTTGCAGTGAATAGACCGGCACAGGCTCCAGCACCAGGGCAACTATGCTTTTCTATTTCTTTAAGCTCCTTTTCAGAGACATCTCCATTTTTATAGCTTCCAATAGCTTCAAAGATAGATATTAGATCAAGTCGTTTTCCTTTGTATTCTCCTGGCTCCATTGGGCCACCAGTCACCATAACTGCTGGGATATTTATCCTACCGGCAGCCATGAGCATACCTGGAGTTATCTTGTCACAATTTGTAACTCCAACCCATCCATCAAACAGATGAGAAGAAACCATTAGCTCAACAGAATCAGCAATTATGTCTCGTGATGGCAGAGAATACCTCATACCCTGATGTCCCATTGCAATTCCGTCGCATATACCGGGCATACCAAATTCAAATGGGATACCACCAGCGTCTCTTATTCCTTTCTTTACAAGGTCTGTAAGTTTTCTAAGATTAATGTGACCTGGTACTATTTCAGAGTAAGCTGATGCTACACCTACAAACGGCTTCTTAAAATCCGCATCTTTTAATCCATCAGCTCTTAATAATCCTCTTGCCCCTGCCTTATCAATGTCTTCTTTAATTATTGAACTTCTCACTTATTCACATCCACAAACTTTGATAATCCGTATTCAACGCTATCCACAAGCGCATACCAGCTAGCAGTGATGATGTTTTCTGATACTCCAACAGTGTCCCACATCTTGTTGTAGCCATAAGTCCTTATTAAAACCCTTACAACTGAGCCAGTTCCTTCCTCTCCTTCAAGGACTCTAACCTTATAGTCTGTCAGATTGAAGTTCTTTATCTCAGGATAAGCACCAATTAGAGCTTTTCTAAGTGCTTTGTCAAGTGCATTTACAGGACCGTTACCTTCGGCAGCCGTATGGAACTCTTTATCATTTACCCTGAGTTTTATTGTAGCTTCAGAGCGAGATTCCATATCTCCTCTTTTGTCAATAACAACTCTAAATCCTTCAAGATCAAAGAACTTCTTGTAAGTTCCTAGAGCTTTCTTCATTAGAAGCTCAAACGAAGCCTCTGCACCTTCAAACTGATAACCCTCGTTTTCTAGTTTCTTTATTTTTTCTAAAATGAAATCAAGTTTAGCATCAGCAGATTCCAGATCAACGCCGTACTCTTTGGCCTTAAAAATAATGTTACTTCTGCCGGATAGCTCGGAAACTATGACCCTTGTTCTATTTCCAACAAGCTCTGGCTTAATATGCTCATAGGTATCAGGATGTCTTTGAATAGCACTTACGTGGATTCCTCCCTTGTGAGCAAATGCACTTGAGCCAACATATGGCTGATGCATCTCTGGCGAGATATTTCCAAGCTCTGCTATGTATGCCGAAACATTCTTTAGTTTGCTTAACTGTGCATCTGAGATACAGTCAAGCTTCATCTTAATTTTAAGGCCAGGGATTATTGAGCATAGATTTGCGTTACCGCACCTCTCTCCATATCCATTAATAGTTCCCTGAACATGTACAGCCCCTTTTTTAACAGCTTCAAGCGAGTTTGCAACAGCACATTCTGAGTCATTATGAGCGTGAATACCAATTTTACTTTTGATACCTGATTTAATTTCATTAATAATACTTCCAATTTCAAAGGGTAGGCTCCCTCCATTTGTATCGCATAAAGATATGCAGTCAGCACCTGCTTTGTCAGCCTCTTTTATAGTTGCTAGAGCATACTCTTTATTTTTCTTGTAGCCGTCAAAGAAGTGCTCTGCATCGTAGATGACCTCTATACCATGCTCCTTTAGAAAGATAACAGAATCATAGATCATCTCTAAGTTCTTTTCAAGAGGAACTTTCAATGCTTCAATTACATGAAAATCCCAGCTCTTGCCAAAAATTGATGCAACTTCTGTGTCTACATCCAAGATGGCCTTTAAATTAGGGTCATCTTCTGCCTTAAGCTTTGCTCTTCTAGTGCTCCCAAATGCACAAATCTTTGAAGTAGTTAAAGAAAGAGATTTGGCATTTTTAAAGAACTCCACATCTTTTGGATTTGAGCCTGGCCAACCACCCTCAATGTAATGTATCCCTAGTTCGTCAAGCTTTTCACATACCTTCAACTTATCATTAGCGGAGAAGGCAATGCCTTCTCCCTGTGTTCCGTCTCTCAAGGTTGTATCAAAAAGCTTTATCATTTTTTTCTCCTTATTCTTTCATCTTCTTGACTATTTCGTCTCCAACCTCAGTTGTCTTTGAAGTTCCGCCAAGGTCTTGTGTCCTTACCTTTCCTTCTTCCAATACCTTGATTACAGCCTTTTCAATCAATGCAGCTGTTTTTTGTTCTCCGATAGTTTCAAGCATCATAACTCCACTCAATATTGTGGCAAGTGGATTTGAAACATTCTTTCCCTTGTACTTTGGTGCAGAGCCGTGTATTGGTTCAAACATTGAAACACCATCTGGATTAATGTTTCCGCCAGCTGCAAGACCTAGACCTCCCTGGATCATGGCTCCAAGGTCAGTAATTATATCTCCAAACATATTTGGAGCAACAACAACTTGATACCATTGTGGCTGTTTCACAAACCACATTGTGATTGCATCAACAAATGCAAACTCAGTTTCATAACCAGGATAATCTTTTGCTACGTCTTCAAAAACATCTCTCCATAAACTGTAAATGTTTGTCAAGACGTTGGCCTTATCGACAGATGTTACCCTTTTCTTACCTTTCATCTTGGCAAGTTCAAATGCATATCTTATTACTCTCTCAGAACCTGCTCTGGAGATCATTCCTATCTGGTAGGCTATCTCTTCAGGCCTGTCAATTTCAACACCCATATTGAACTTTACTTCGTAAAGGTCTCTTATTACCTCAAGCTCTTCTTTGTTCTTTGTCCCTTTGAACCTTCCGCCAATACCTATATAGAAATCTTCTGTGTTCTCTCTAATAACATGGAAGTTAATGTCCTTGTAGGATTTATCCTTCAATGGACAAGGAACATTTGGGTAGGATACAATTGGCCTTAAATTTACATATTGATCAAAATAAAACCTCATTTTTAGGAGGATACCCTTCTCAAGTACACCAGGGGCAACTCTTGGATCACCAATAGCACCAAAGTATATTGCATCCTTTTTCTTAAGTTCATTTAGAGTTTCTTCTGTAATTAATTCTCCAGTTTTTAAGTATTGTTCAGACCCGTTTTGATAGTATTCCCAATCGATGTCTAATCCTGTTATGTCGCAAGCTGCGTCTATTACCTTTTTTCCTTCTTCGATTATCTCAGGTCCTATGCCGTCACCGGGCATTATGGCTATTTTTTTCATTTAGAACCTCCTTTACGTATTCCATCAAGCCACCCTTCTCTACTATCTTAAGTAAAAAAGCAGGTAGCGGTTTAAATTTAAAGACCTCACTAGATCTTTTGTTCTTTATAGTTCCTCCTTTCAGATCGACTAAAAGTTCATCTCCTTCGTTGGCCTTAACATCGCATTCAATTAAGGTCAAACCTAAATTAATAGAATTTCTAAAAAATATTCTTGCAAAGCTTTTTGCAATAACGCATGATATACCTGCACCCATTAGAGCTCTTGGTGCATGCTCTCTGGAAGACCCACAACCAAAGTTTCTTCCTGCAACTATTATGTCACCCTCTCTTACAATATTCCTAAACTCTGGCCTTACTTTTACAAAGGCGTTTTTTGCAAGTTCTTTTGGGTCGCCAGTAACTAAAAATTCAGCAGGTATAATCTGATCAGTGTCAACATTATCACCAAATTTTATGACTTTTCCTTCAAGGATCTCCTTCATTATAGCACCTCTCGTGGATCAACTATCCTTCCCTCAAGTGCAGAAGCGGCAACAACTGCAGGATTTGCCAGATAGACCTCTGAATTTTTATGGCCCATCCTTCCTATGAAATTCCTGTTTGTGGTAGCAACACATTTTTCACCATCAGCAAGTATACCCATGTAACCTCCAAGACAAGCTCCACATGTTGGGCCACAGACAAAACAATCAGCCTTTTCGAAGATTTCAATTAGCCCTTCCTTTAAAGCCTGATTAAAGACTTCCTTTGTTGCAGGAACAACAAGCATTCTAACTTCCGAGTTGATTTTCCTTCCCTTTAAAATTTCAGCGGCTATTCTTAAATCTTCAATTCTACCGTTTGTACAAGATCCAAGATAAGCTTGGTCAATCTTCACGTCAACTTCAGAAGCTGGTGCAGTGTTACTTGGTAAAAATGGCCTTGCAACTGTTGGTGGTATATCGGACGCATCATATTCTAGCTCTTCGATATAATAAGCATCATTATCGGAATAAACTGGATTGTAGCTCCCTCTCACTCTTTTCTGTAAATATTCAAAGACTTTATCGTCTGGAGGGATAATACCTGCTTTTCCTCCTGCCTCTATTGCCATATTTGAAATGGATATTCTGTCAGATAGTGTTAAATTTTCAATAGTGTTTCCATAATATTCCATAGTTTGGTATAATGCACCCTCGACTCCAATATCTCCTATTACATGGAGGATTATATCCTTTCCATAAACATAATTATCAAGTTTTCCATTGACTGTTATTTTAATACTATCTGGTACTTTTAACCAAAGCTTACCTATAGCCATTACAGCCGCAGCTTCAGTTGAACCTATACCTGTTGAAAATGCCCCTAAAGCACCGTAACTACAAGTATGTGAATCTGCACCAACAATTAGTCTACCTGGTGCAACAAAACCCTTCTCGATCATCAGCTGGTGGCATACTCCACCCCTTCCAACCTCAAAGTAGTTATCAATTTCATATTTTCTTGCAAAATCTCTCATTCTTTTTGCCTGCTCAGCAGAGGCAACATCCTTGTTAGGAACATAATGGTCTGGAATAAGAACTACCTTCTCTTTAAACGGCTTTGTTCCTTTTGGAAGCTTTTCAAACTGCTCAAATGCAGGTAGGCCTGTTACATCATTTACCATGACATAATCAACATTAGCTTCCACTATCTGGCCAGCCTCGGCATTTACTCCAGCCTTGTTTCCTATTATTTTTTCTGATATGGTCTTTCCCATAAAAATCAACTAAAAAATAAAATTTAAATTATATTATTTTTTTTCAGGTTTTAAGAACATTTTCCTGATATCCTTACCGACGTCTTCTATGAGTTTTTCACTACCTTCTTTTCTTGCTCTTGTGAGGACAGGTCTTCCTGTGTAGTTCTCCATCATGAACTCTCTTGCAAATTCTCCTGATTTAATGTTGTCAAGAACTTCATACATTCTTTCCCTGACTGAATCATCGATTATCATTGGGCCTCTTGTCCTTCCACCGTATTCTGCAGTGTTAGATACTCTTTCCCACATTAGCTCTAGGCCACCTTCATAGAAAAGATCAACAATTAGCTTCATTTCGTTTAAGCACTCAAAGTAAGCTATTTCTGGCTGGTAACCTTCGCTCACCAATGTTTCAAAACCAGCTGTGATAAGTTCTGTAATTCCACCACAGAGAACGCATTGTTCACCGAATATGTCTGTAATTGCTTCTTCTTCAAAGGTAGTTTCAACTACTCCTGCTTTTGTTAGATTCATGGCTTTTGCCATTGCAAGTGCAGTCTGTTTTCCTTTTCCAGTGTAATCTTGCTCAACAGCTAAAAGTGCTGGAGCTCCAAAGCCTTCCTTGTAAAGTCTTCTTAATTCACTACCTGGTGTTTTAGGTGCAACCATTACTACATCAACAAACTCTGGTGGCTTAATCTGATTAAACGTTATGTTAAATCCATGAGAAAAGCTAAGAACATCGCCTTCCTTTAGATTGTCTTTTATGTATTTTGCGTACACATGCGGCTGCACCTCATCAGGTATCAAGATGTGAACGATGTCTCCTGCCTTTGCAGCATCTTCAACGCTCATCGTCTTAATTCCTGCATCCTTCGCACAGTTCCAAGATTTTCCGCCTTCATTTACTCCGACGACAACATCAATACCGCTATCGTGTAAACATAGGGCCTGAGCCCTCCCTTGATTTCCGTAACCTATTACAGCTACTTTTTTACCTTGCAAATATTTAAGGTCTGCATCACAATCATAATACATTGTTGCCATAATTTAACCTC
>CAZUMN010000027.1:373-13809 GCA_964621955.1 uncultured Thermococci archaeon | reverse complement strand
TCAGCTATCTCTGTCGTATAACAAGGGGATGTAGCTAGCATCTCAAGTATCATTCGCCTTGTTTGATTCCCTAGAATATCAAATATTTCTTCAGTCGTTGCCATTCTTTCACTATAACTTAACTATTAGTTAACTTATTTAAATGTTTCGCAATTAGACTATACAGTGCCAAGATTTTTTATATAAGTAGATTTAATAGGTACAAATGATAATTTTATTCATGATTTCATTAACTACTGATTTCGATGATTTTTATGCTGGGCAAATGAAAGGTCCAATTTACAAAATTAATCCAGATGCAAAAATTATAGATATCACTCACAAGATAAAAAGACAGTCAATATATGACGCTGCATTTGTGATATCTAGTTCATATTCATATTTTCCCATGGGAACAGTTCATGTAGTTGTAGTTGATCCAGGTGTTGGTAGTCAAAGAGAACCTATTGTATTAAATTGTAATGGCCATACATTTATCGGTCCCGACAATGGTGTTTTTTCTCTACTAAAAGGCATAGTATTCAAAATAAATGTTAGCAAACTGAATCAAAAATTACTTGAATATGGAATTACTAATTCTTCTAATACTTTTCACGGAAGAGACATATTTGCTCCAACTGCTGCATTTTTAGATATTGGTGATACGGGTTTTTTGGAAAAGAAAGATCAAATAATGCGTCTTCCTTTTAAGAAGGAAATTAGCAAAGACAGCGCATTGCTAACTATTTTGTACGTGGATTCATTTGGGAACATTATCTTAAATATGAAAAAAGAAGATGCAAATATAAAAGAAATTGAGCTATCTAATGTTAAAATTCCAATTATTACTCACTATGAAGAAGGAAAAAATCTAGAGTTGATTGCTTTATACTCTTCATCAGGCCATCTTGAAATATCAAAATATCTTGGGGATGCAAACTCTATGTTGAATCTAAAATCTGGTGATATTATAAAACTTATTTTAAAGAATAAGTAAGGATATAGCTACTGTTATTGCTCCAAGCCCAATACAAAAATATGAAAAATTTAATCTTTTTGCAAACTCTAACAACAACTTGATTACTATAATTGATGTGATAAATGCGCTTATTAATGCAGGATAGGTATTTGCTATGAATGCAGTGTCATTTGCTTCTAGGATAATCCCCCCAATAATTGCCGGTATAGACATTAAAAAAGAGATTCTTAAGGCCTCTTCTTTATCAAAGTCTCTCCCTAATAAAGCTGCAAGAGTTGAACCTGATCTTGATACTCCAGGTATTATAGAAATACCCTGAGCCACCCCGGCAATTATCATGTCCCAAATATTTGAATCTTCCACTTTTTTAAATCCTGATTTTGACCTATACTTTAAGATAATCCCTGTCCCAATAAGAAATAGGCCGATGATAATGTTTGCAATATCTATCTGAATATCTTCAAAAATTGATTTTAATACCAGATATATTGGGATACCTGCAACTCCAGTAAGAATGGTAGAAACTATCAAAAAATGTGATGTTTTATCGGTCTTGATGTTTTTTAAAATATTTATTATGTCATTTCTGAAATAGACTAATACTGCAAGAAGTGTACCTAGGTGAAGGAACATAGATAAAGAAAAACTTTCAGAAGGTGTAAGTTTTAAGAAATTCATTAGTATTAAAGATACATTTCCAGAACTTGAAACAGGTAAGAATTCTAAAAATCCCTGAATGGCCCCAACTATCAACAACTCAACTAGATTCATCCTTTCCACTTTGAGATTTTTCGTATAAATGCTAGTATTGATGCCTCAGAAACCATACCTGCAATTTGCACGTTGTCTGATACCCAGAAACATGGTATTGCGCCAATCTTTCGCTTTAAAACTGCTTCCTGATTTTTAGCAACGTCAACTATTTGATATGAGAGCTTACCATGCGAAAGGTATGATAATGCAATTGTGAAATTAAGTGCCCTGTTAGAGTGCTTCTTATTCTTTTCAAGGAACAGCAAAACTGTTTCAGGGTAGATTGTTGAGATTAATTCATTATTTTTCTTTATCATTTCAATACTGAAATTAGGATCTGTTACTAGTTTTTCTCCAAAGATAAATGAAACTCCGCCTCTATCACATTCTATGATGCACTTCCCACAAAGAGAGCACCCGATATTTGATAGCGGATATATGCCATACCCTTCGTCTAATATTGGGATCTTCTTGAAAATATCGCATGTTTTTTTACAGCTCTGAGCATTGCATCCAATGCATTTTCTGTAATCAATTATCAGGCTGACATTTTCAATTATGTATCTTTCAGTTTTTATCTTGTAAATTATCTCATCTTCAGAAAATGAGCCGTTGTAGTATTTTCCATTGGTATAGACAGAAGGTAGATTATCCTGATAGTACCATTCTGCTCTTTGATCTCTTGCATTGATATACTCGAAGTTAATCTGATCAGACGCATCGACAATAGCAAGTAATACAGCAGGTACCTCATTACTGTTATTTGCTATCGCTTTTATATCCATAGGGACATCGAGTTCTTGTAAATATTTTAGATGCTCTAAATGTAACTCTGTTCTTTTTGGAATCCTAAACTTTTCAAAATGTTTTCTATCTACTTCTTCCTTTGGAATTGATTTAGGGGTATCTTTCAGTTTTTCCTCTATCTTTTCTTCTACAAAAGCTTCAGGAGTATCGTAATCTTCAGCTAGGCGCCCTTCAGAATACTGTTTCAAAAGAACAGACAGTGAAGTTTTAGGAGGTCTAACGCCTATCTTTTTTACTTCTTCATAAGGTAGATAAACTCTTTCACCTTTTTTGAATCCCATATAAGCAGGTCTCTCGACAAGCGTGCCCTTTTCTCTGTATTTGAATTCATCTAGTACATCAACTTCCTCTTCATGGGGTATAGTTTCCGAGTCTTTAGGTATTTCTGCTCCCGGTATACCTGGTGTTGAGGGTGTAACAAGTTTCTTTTCAGTAACTTTTGGCTTTTTCTTTTTAAAAGGAGAAATTGCAACAAGGCCAAATATATCAAGACCAAATGCCAGATGGCCCTTTGGGCATTTATCAACGCAATCGGCACATCTTGTGCATCTTGTCGAGTTTAGGTCTTTCACAACATCTATGTCCAGAGGACATACATCCTTACATATATTGCATCCATTGCAATTATCGCCCTTGTGATATAACTTTAGAAGACTTATCTTATTAGAAGGCCCGGCCAGAGCTCCTATAGGGCATAGATATCTGCACCAGAATCTACTAATAATGAAGAACATAATTATCAGTAATATAAGTATACCAATTCTGGCCCCTAACCAGATATTATACGAAAATCCGTTAGCAATCTGATATGGAAAAGTTGCTTCTATTGTTCCTATTGGGCATAATTTACAGAATATAGTATCAACATATCTTATAGCAAGAACTAAAGTAGCTACAAGAACTATCAATCTAGTTATTAGAGAGAAATCTTTTGAATTATTCTTTACTTGAGGCTTTCTTCTTGGCTTTATATTTTTCTTTTTAAATAGATTTTTAACAAAGTCAATTGCATCTTGGAAAAAGCCAAATGGGCAAACCCATCCACAGAAAGCACTCCCTACGAATACAAATACGGCCCCCATTGTTCCCAAAACATATGTTGGAACTTGTCCGTTCATTACAAAATTCTGCAATAATCCTATGGGGCAGCTTATTGTGGCCCAGGGGCAAGCATAACAATTGAAAGCAGGAATTGTAAGATGTTTTAAAAAAATTCCAAGAAAACCGAGGTTTATCAGAATCAAAGAAAGTGATTGGGAAATAGTTCTAATACGTTTTATTTTGCCCATCAACTCACCATTTCAATTGCTTCGATTATTTTCTCCTGCAATCTGTCTATTCCTACAATTTTATGAACAAAGTTATCTTTCCTTAGAACAACACCGTCTTTATTAAAGAAAATAACTGAGGGAAGTTCTGATATAGCATATGTATCAAAAAATTGACCTTGAGTTTCAAGTTTAATCTCTTCATAGGATATGTTGGGATTTTCAACAGTGAAATTAAGTATTATGGCCTTTGCATCAGGACAGGTTGGACAATCGTTTGATGTAAAAACCCATATTTTAACAGGGTAATCAATTCTTTTTAATCTATTAATGGTATCATCAGTTAATGTATGGCTCACCGTACTTCCTGTCAAACCAATACAGGATAGACAAATATAAGACCCAATTTGATTCGCCTGTTCATACTGGCGGCCTTCAAGCGAGACTGGCCCTATATTGAGTCCATAGATACCCGAAATAAGAAGTACAAACGCCATTATAAAGGCGATAATACTAACTATCTTCATCTTTATCACATCCTATTAACAATAGTGATATTTAAAAGTATTTGGGTATCAACCATTATTGCTCATTTCTTTTTATCTAATGTAAAATCTAATAATGAACTTATCCCTTCAACACTGATGTTATTAAAAGGAACCTCATTAAGTCTTGATTTTCCATCAAAAAAGATTATACTTGGGATCCTATCAACAACAAAATAGTCGAATATTACCCCATCAGTTATCCTATCAAATTCGTAAATATCAATCTTTCCTTTGTATTTTTCCTTTATTTCATTTAAAACAGGCTCTTTCTCGTGGCATATTTCACAAAGTGAAGATTTGAAATAAAGTACTATTACTCTATTCTCGTCTTGTGATCTTCTGAATTCGTTTAATTTTCCTTCAACTATCCCGGTATTGTATTGATCAACAGCTTTCAGTATCTGGTCTTTTGTTTTACCCTCAGAAATCATGTTATTTATAGTAGCATCAACGATTAGGGTATACTGGCAATCTGGGATATATTGTTTACAGTCTTTTAAATTAAAAAGCGTGCTGCATGGGCAAATAGCTTCTGCTGCTACTTGTTCGTAAAGTGTTTTTGTCTGAGTTCCATTAGTTTGATTATTATCCTTGTTCGTATTATTATTTGTGTTCGTGTTTGGCTGAGAAGTACAGCCAGCAAATAATATTAACATTCCTATAATGATAACTAATATTTTTTTCATATTTCATCCTCTCCTAAGAAGACACTACAAGATAGTTGATAAATGTCTCCTCTGCCATCTGTCCCTCTTTACTAAATCCTTCATTGAAGACTATTGTTGGAACTGCATTTATCTTATAATTTTTACTGTATTCTTCGAACTCGTTTGACATAATCGTAACTGTAGATACTTTGTCTGAAACAAGTGAATAGTAATATGCACCTCTTACCATATCGGGACAAGAAGGACAAGTTGGAGTAACAAATATCTTTACTTCAACAGGATTACTGATAGTATTTATTTTTTTCCTAATTTCTTCGGATACTTTTGGGCTCTCCATTGATGAGCTTATGATAACTTCAAGGAGTGGATTAAACTCCTTTCCTCCTGGAAATCCATAATGTTTAATTCCATAATCTTCTTTTCCAATTACAACTATTGCCGGAACTAACTCAATATTATATTTTGTGGCCATATCCTTATTTTTATCGGTGTCATAGACTTTCAGTGATATTTTATCAGAAAGCTGATCAAACTCTTTCATAAGTGTTTCAGTCTTAGAGCAACTAAAACAACCGGATTCTGATGTAAATAATAAGATATCCACTTTGCTATCCATATTAGCTAGCATTTTTCTTATTTCTGTTTTGTCAGAATCAGAAAGTACTTTATCAGGGTTAGCTTCATTGCATCCCACCATTAACAAAGTACCGATTAGCATTAAACTAATAATAATAACTTTTATTCTTTTTTCCATAACGTCACCTTCGACCTTTCCATATCATCAAAAATACTTTTTATTGCAATTACTCCTTCACTTGCAGCAGTAACAATCTGCTGAAATCCATTAGAGCCAGATGTCACATCCCCAGCAGCATATACTCTATCCACACTAGTTTTCTGTGAAGAATCTACTTGGATGTAACCTTTTTGATTTATTTCAATTCCAAGATCATTTGCACAACAACATTCAGGTATTGAACCAATCTCGACAAATACACCGTCTACAGGAATTTCTCTTCCACCCTCCAACTTTACTCCTTCAACATACTCTTTGCCTGTTACCTCAATGACATTGGAATTGTACAAAACTTCAATCTTTGGATTTGTTATAACTCTCTCAATCCAGACTAATTCTCCTCTTAGCTTTTCTTTTCTGTAAATAACATAAACTTTTTTTGCCATAGAAGCAAGAAGTATGGCGGCCATATTTGCTGCATCGCTTCCTCCAATAACAGCCACAGTCTTATCTCTATAGAAAAAAGCGTCGCAAGTAACACAGTAGCTTACCCCTTTTCCATAAAACTGAGCTTCTCCAGGAACTCCCAATTTTCTTCTTTTAGTACCTGTTGCAATAAGTATGTATTTTGCTTTTACTTCTTCATCTGTTAATTTTATTGTGAATATGTCATTTTCTTTACTTGCAGAATAAACATGTTTTTCTATCACAGGGATCTCAAAACTTTTTAGATGATGTTTAAATTTTTGCATTAATTCAAAACCAGATATTACTCCAAACCCAGGATAATTCTCTATGAGATGTGCAGTCTGTGCGGTACCTCCTAAGGAATTGGATATAACAACAGCATTTAATTTAAATCTTGCTGCATAAATACCTGCTGAAATCCCGGCCGGCCCTCCTCCAAGAATAGCAACATCAAAAATGTCCATATAAATCTAAGATTTGGGCATTCTTTTAAGATTATCTGTGATATTTAATCCACATAAATAAACGTTATAAGAGTAATAATTAATATTATTTCATGATAAATGTTGATTTTCATATTCATTCAATGTATTCTGGTGGCACTTCTAATAACATGGAAATCCCTGTTATTGCAGAACAGTCAAAATTTAAGGGTTTAAACACAATAGGGTCTGGTGACTGTCTCAATAAGAACTGGCTTAATCATTTTGTTTCTTCAGTAACCAAAATAGACGATGGTACATTTGAGCATAAAAGTGGGATGAGATTTATTCTAACTACGGAAGTAGAAGACCAAAGAAGGGTCCACCACGTCATTTTATTCCCTTCTCTATCTTCTGTTGATGAGTTTCGTAATATAATAAGAGACAAATCTCCAAATCTAGACACTGATGGGAGATGCAATATTAATTTAGGGGGAGATGAGCTCTTAGATATAGTCAACAAAATAGATGGATTAATTGGACCGTCCCATGCCTTTACTCCATGGACTTCAATATACAAAGAATATAATACTCTTGAAGAGTGCTATAAGACAAAAAATATACCTTTCCTTGAACTTGGCCTTTCTGCTGACACTCAGATGGCGGACTGCATATCCGAGTTGAAAGATGTCACTTTCATGACCAACTCGGATGCCCATTCGCCATGGCCGCATAGAATTGGCAGAGAATTTAACAGACTAAAGGTGAAGGACAATAATTATGATGAAATAATTAAGGCCATAAAAAGACGTGGAGGAAACGAGTTTGTTCTAAATGTTGGTATAGACCCGGATCTTGGTAAATATCACATGACCGCATGCACAAGATGTTACAAGAAATACACTATTCAAAAGGCAATTGAAATAAAGAACAGATGCACTTGTGGTGGTCTGATAAAAAAAGGTGTTGCAGACAGAATAAAAGAATTGTGTGATCAAGAAGTCACTCATCCTCCGCACAGACCTAAATACATCAAAACTATCCCACTGGCAGAAATCTTAGTTCAGACACTTGGCCTTGCTTCTGTAAACTCAAAAAAAGTCCAAGATCTCTGGAAGCTATTAGTTCAGTCATTCAAAAATGAAATAAATGTTCTTATTGTTACACCAAGAGAAGAAATAGAAAAAGTCGCTGGCGAAAAAGTTGCTCAGGCAATAATTGATTTTAGAGAGGGCAATATCTATATAGAACCAGGTGGAGGGGGGATGTACGGTAAAGTACATCTAACTAAAAAGAAGGATAATCAATCTAGTTTGGACGGGTTTTTATAATTTAATCATCAAAAAGAGTTTTTACGACCATTATTACCTTTTCAGTATCCCCAGAAAAACGTGCTACAAAACCTTGCTTCAATTTTTTTATATCGAGATGAACTCCAGAAGGCAGACTAATATGTCTTAGATTAGCTACTTCCTCTCTTGAAATAAAAATATCTCTAACAAACGTTTCTTTTTTTTGATGTTGTTTTGCCTTCTCGAGGATTTTTTCTGTAACCAACGTATCCCCAAATACAATTATTGGTTTATTAATATATAAAATTAATTAATACCAAGTGTATTATACAAATTAATCAATAAAAAATTTCTTCACGTTTTTAATAGAGAAACTTATAAATAATCATGGTAACTAATAAAGACGGTGAGAAAAATGTCGAAAGTTGAAGTAAGTATCAATGGAAAACAAATAGATTTGAATCCCTTTGTCGAGGAGTTCATAAAAAATACTGTGAAGGGTATGGTGTCTTCTTTAAGAGGTTATGAAAAAGGAAAAATAATGATAGAGATAGAGGATTAACATGGTATCTACGTTAATAGTTTATTATTCAAAATCCGGTAATACCAAAAAAATGGCTAACATGCTTGCATCATTTTTGAGAGAAGAAAAAATTGATGTCGAAGTTAGAGATGTCCTTGAAACATCACCAGACTACTTATTAGATTATGATGGTATTATACTTGGGTCCCCAACTTATTATGGGGACATGGCAGCCGAAATGAAAGAACTTATAGATAGAAGTGTAAAATATCATGGTGAACTTTCTGGAAAACTTGGAGGTGCTTTTACTTCAAGTGCATATATCGGCGGGGGTAATGAAACAACACTGCTCTCAATTCTTAAAGCCATGATGATTCACGGAATGGTTGTTGTAGGGGTCCATAATGCTGACCATTACGGCCCAGTGGCAATAGGTGCACCAGATGAAAGGACCGAAAAACAATGCAGGATTTATGCTAAGAAATTTGCAGATACTCTAAAAAGTCTTAAAGGCTTCGATATAGTTGAATAATTATGGATGTACCAGATAACTACGGTGGAATTGAAGAAAACTACTCAAATTATGAGAGCTCATATTTCGTTGTTTTACCTGTACCTTTAGAGAAGACAGTTTCCTATAAAGGTGGCACTTCTCTAGGGCCTAAAGCAATTATTAATGCCAGTCAAAACATGGAACTCTTTGATGAAGAATTTTTTGTTTCTCCATGTAAAATGGGTATTCACACAAAAAATGAAATTAATTGTAATCAAGCAACGGAAAAAGTAATGCACGAAATTGAAGAAGAGTCATTCAAGATACTAAACGATAAAAAATTTCTTTGTGTCCTTGGGGGAGAACATTCAGTTTCTCAAGCCCCTGTAAAAGCCGCCAAAAGAATGTACAAAGATATCTCTGTTTTACAGTTTGATGCACATTTAGATTTAAGAGATGCGTATCTTGGGGATAAATATAGCCATGCCTCAGTAATGTCAAGGGTAGAAGAAGATGCACCAATTGTTCAAGTTGGCATAAGGAGCTTCTCAGAAGAAGAGTATGAAAAAATAAGAGATGGGAACTACAATATCTTCTATGCAAAAGATATACACGACAACAAAAGTTGGTTTAACAGAGCTATTGAAAACTTATCTGATAATGTTTACATAACTTTTGATATCGACGCATTTGATCCCTCAATTATTCCAGGAACTGGAACACCTGAACCCGGAGGCCTCTCATGGTACCTTGCATGTGACTTCTTAAAAGAAGTATTTTTCAAAAGAAATGTAGTTGGCGTGGACATTGTCGAAGTTGCACCTCAAGAATCGTCTTCAGTTTCAGAATTTGTTGCAAGCAAACTTCTATACAAAATGATGACTTACAAGTACATAAAAATAACTTAATAATTCGGCCTAAAAATAGAAATCACGGCTTGAATTTGGCAATAAAATGCAAAATCATATATTTAGTATATTATTTTTTATTTATTTTAATGTTATTTTTTGTAGTTTACACTTAAAACAAACAAAAGATTTTTAAATCAGTTTTTAATCTCTTAAAACAACTACCCTATAGAGGTAAGAGAAATATTTTGGAGGAAAATAAATGTTGAACTTAGAGTCTTTAATATCAATTCTTGAAGCTTGTAAAAAAAACAATATCGCAGAGTTGGTAGTCAGAAAGGATTCCGTTGAGATTAGAACTGTTGTTGCCGGTGGAAGTGCCGCTGTTCATGCTGCTCAGCCTCAAATTTCTATCCCTGCTGCAATGACGTCTGCAGGAACTGTTGAAGAAACGTCAGCACCTGTTGCAAAGGAAGCACCAAAGGCAGCTGCATCTTCAAACATGATTGAACTTACAGCCCCAACACCAGGAGTATCTTACGTATTCCCAGGAACTACAATTGATAAGAAACCACTTCCAAAGGAAGGGGATATAGTCGAAGCAGGACAAGTTGTAGCACTTGTTGAAGCTATGAAGATGTTTAATGAAGTAACAGCACCAAGGAAAGCAAGAATTGCAGAAATTAAAGTAACAAATGAAACTCTTGTCAAAGTTGGACAGGTACTAATGCTTCTTGAGCCTCTCTAAGCTGGGTACTACCTAATAAGGTGATACTTATGGAAGATGTAAACTACCTAAGGGATATATTCCAAACACCCGGCAAAGTGTCAGGTATACCCCATGACGATAGAATAGAGAGAGCAAAAAAGGGATGGGACAAAAAAGGTGAAGATACCCAAAAAAGATTGTCTGAAGCAAAGAGATTTGTTAAATCAGGTACAAAAATAGTCAATCCAGCAGATGCTGTAGCTCTTTTGGAAACAGTCATTAAGCCAGGAGATAGAGTATCTATTGAAGGAGACAATCAAAAGCAGGCTAACTTTTTAGCAAAAGCTTTTGCAAAAGTAAGCCCTTCAAAAGTAAATAACATTCACATGGTACAATCAGTACTTGCTTTACCAGAACATTTAGATGTTTTTGATAAAGGTATAGCCTCAAAAGTTGATTTTTGTTATTCAGGCCCTGTAGCAACAAGACTTGCAAGTATGGTAATGAATGGGAAGATAACAATTGGTGCAATTCACACATACATGGAATTGTTTGCCAGAACTTATCTCGACCTCACACCAAGAGTTTGTCTAGTTGCCGCAAATGCTGCAGACAAGGAAGGAAATCTTTACACAGGATTCAACACAGAAGAAACCCATTCAATAATTGAAGCTACTAAATTTAGGAAAGGTATTGTAATAGTACAAGTCAATGAGATTGTTAACAAAGTACCTCGTGTAGATATACCTGGTGGCTGGGTTGACTTTATTATACCCACTGAGGATCCATATTATATTGAGCCTCTCTTTACACGAGATCCAAGATTAATTACTGAATCTCAGATATTCATAGCTATGATGGCTTTAGTTGGAGTCTATGCAAAATACGAAGTTAAGACTCTAAACCACGGTATAGGTTTTAACACCGCAGCCGTTGAACTTTTACTGCCAACATTTGGAGAAGAGATGGGATTAAAAGGAAAGATTTGTACACACTGGGCATTAAATCCACACCCAACAATGATACCTGCTATAGAATCAGGATGGGCTGAAACCTTCATGCCATTCGGTAGTGAAGTTGGAATGGAGAAATATATTATGGCAAGACCCGATATATTCCCAATAGGTCCTGATGGAACAATGAGATCAAACAGAGTAATGTCACAGGCCGCTGGTCATTACGCTGTAGATGCATTCTTTGGTTCAACTCTTCAAATTGACCAATTTGGTAACAGTGCCGCTGCAACTGCTGGAAGAATCCCAGGTTTTGGTGGGGCACCCAACATGGCATGTAACGCACCTGGTAGAAGACACCCGTCAAAAGGATGGCTCATGGCTTCAAAAGAAGATGGTATGAGAGAATCATTAATTGGGCCAATATACAGAGGAAGAAAACTAGTCGTCCAAATGGTTGAAACATTTGGAGAAGGAATGGCTCCAGTATTCTTAGAAAAATTAGACGCATTCAAACTACAAGCCCAGGCCAAATTCGAGATACCCCCTATCATGATTTACGGTGACGATATAACACACATAGTTACAGAAGAAGGAATCGCATACATCCACAAATGTAAATCATTAAAGGAAAGAATGGACGCAATTAAGGCAGTAGCAGGCTACACACCTCTAGGACTTGCAGCTGATGAAGCGCAGACTAAGAAATTAAGGAAGTCCGGAATAGTTATGCTTCCTGAAGATTTAGACCTATCATTTAATGACGCTAAAAGATCAAAACTTGCTGCAAAGAGCATGAGTGAACTTGTAGAATGGTCTGGAGGTTTATACGAACCACCAGTCAAATTTAGAAATTGGTAAGGAGGATTAATATGTTTAAGAAAGTTCTTGTTGCAAATAGAGGAGAAATTGCTGTAAGGATAATCAGGGCATGTAAGGAAATGGGAATAAAATCAGTTGCTGTTTACTCTGACGCTGATAAAGATGCTCTTCATGTTACACTCGCAGATGAAGCAGTCAATATTGGACCTGCCGCATCAATTAAGAGTTACTTGAACATGATGAATATCATTAACGCCGCAATTGTCACGGGTGCAGAAGGTATTCACCCAGGTTACGGATTTCTTGCAGAAAACTCTAGATTTTCTAAGCTTTGTAAAGCCAATGGAATTAAATTCATAGGCCCCAGTGCAGAATCAATTGATGCAATGGGAGACAAAGCAACAGCTAAAGATACTATGAAGAAAGGTGGTGTTCCTGTAACACCCGGTTCTGATGGAATTATAAAAACAATTGAGGAAGCCGATAAACTCGTAAAGAAGATCGGGGTCCCTGTAATTTGCAAAGCCTCAGCGGGCGGCGGTGGAAAAGGTATGAGACTTGTCAAGTCCGAAAAAGAGCTGGAATCAGCTTTGAGATCTTGTCAAGCCGAAGCACAGGCAGCCTTTGGAAATCCTGATGTATACATCGAAAAGTACATAGAACAACCAAGACACGTTGAGATTCAGATTATTGCAGACCAGTATGGAAACGCAATATACCTTGGAGAAAGGGACTGCTCTATCCAGAGAAGACATCAGAAACTTGTCGAAGAAGGACCTTCACCTGCTATCTCCCCTGAAATAAGAAAGAAGATGGGAGAGGCAGCAGTTAAGGCAGCACTTGCTGCAAACTATGAGGGTGCAGGAACAGTAGAATTTCTGTTCAACGATAAAGAAAATGATTTCTACTTCATGGAGATGAACACAAGGGTCCAGGTAGAACACTGTGTATCTGAAATGATAACAAACATCGATATTGTAAAGACTGGTATAAAAGTCGCAGCTGGAGAAAAATTACCATACACACAGAAGGACGTTGAGATCAGAGGTCATGCAATTGAATGCAGAATCAATGCTGAAGATCCAAATACATTCGTTCCATCACCTGGTGAAATTTCAAAACTTATCCTTCCAGGAGGGCCTTTTGTTAGAGTCGATACAGCGTGTTA
>CAZUMN010000027.1:0-363 GCA_964621955.1 uncultured Thermococci archaeon | reverse complement strand
GGGGTACCAGATACCACCATATTATGACTCTCTTATCGCAAAATTGATCGTGTGGGGAGAAGACAGAAACGAGGCAATTGACAGAATGTACAGGGCACTTGACGAATTTATTGTAGATGGTATTAAAACAACAATTCCATTCCACAAAAAAGTCATGAAAAACCAGATATTTAGAGGAGGAGTTTTCCACACCGACTTTATTGAAAAACACATGGATAAGTCAAAGAATGGGGGGGACTAAATGGCATTAACTGAATTGAACTATGAATTTAAGCCTGAAACCCCTAAGACAATAAAAGACGATTGGTCCCACATTGGCGTTGTAGCCAGTGGGGATCTTGAAGTCTTGATTGAAAAGGAAAA
>CAZUMN010000026.1:0-14235 GCA_964621955.1 uncultured Thermococci archaeon | reverse complement strand
TCATTTAGGAAAAGATACTAAATGTCAATGATTATCTAATAAAAAAATCTTTGAATTCCCCTTTGTATTGTTCATTTACTATTTCAACTTTGTCGACTCTTGCGTATTTTGGACCAACTTCGCACCACTGAATCATTTTATTAACGCAAAGATCTTCTCCTTCAATTACCGCTTCTACCCTACCATCTAAAAGATTCTTGACATAACCCGTAACTTTAAGCCTTTGTGCTTCTTTCTGAGCATTAGCACGATAAAATACCCCTTGTACTAATCCTGATACATAAATTCTAGCTCGTTTCATTGATAATTATAATATGTTTAATTTGATAAATCTTATGTTTGAAGAATATGAAAATATCAAAATAATTACTCTTTTATAGTTCAAGAGTTATTAATAATTATGAAAGGTTTCAAAGAACGTCAAAATATTAAAACAGATATACAGCTTATAGATGATTTAATAATTGATGGCCTCCCAAGAGATTCATTTATTGTACTACTCGGAGAAGGTGGAACAGGTAAATCTGCTATACTAGGTGAGTTATGTTATAAATTTCTCAAGAGGGGAGAGCCTGTAATATATGTTGCCTTAGATAATTCTCCACCTTCAGTTTTTTCAGATATTAAAAGCCTTGGATGGGACGTCACTAATTTCTGCGAAAAAGGCCTTTTAAGGTTTTTAGATTGTTATTCTTTTAGGATGAAAGCAGGCTTTGACGACAAATGTATCACAGTCTTAAGGGAGCCAGATGACTTGCCTAACTTCACTGATAAACTGGTAAGTTTAATGGATGAGCTGAACATGAATGGTACGGGAGTAGTATTGATTGACTCACTCACTGAATTTATGACCCTATCGGACCCATCTCAAGTTGTGACCTCTGTCAAAAACTGGAGGGCGAGAGGGGCAAAAGAAAGAAATGTATTGTTCGTTTCAACACTTCATTATGGGCTTAAGGCATTTGAGGGGTTTGCTGATGTATTTGATTACATGGTAGATGGAATTATCGATTTAAGATATGACCCAAATTACATCGCCTCAGACATTCTTTTGAAACAAATGAGAATACGAAAAATTAAAGGCTCAGATCATTATACAAATTGGGTAACATTTGCCATACAAAAAGGTGGATTAACTCCCCTTGTAATTGAAGAGAAAAAAACAAAAAAGAAAAAATCTACTGCCAACTCAAAAAAGAAAAACTCAAAGAAGGCCTAGATTTAATCAATAATACCCTTCACTTTAAACGGTGTTTACATGAAAAGACTTTTCAAATATTATCCTGAAGATTTCAAAGATCTTCCTGTCAAAGTAATCCATATGGATTTAATCTTTGATGTCTATGATACTTACACAAACGTAAAATCAAAACTTAAACTTAGATCTTTAAATTCTCCCTTATCAAAGCTTGAATTGAATGCTAAAAATCTTGAAGTCATATCTATATTTGTAGAAAACTATGAAACAGAATATGAGTACAGGGTAGATGAAAATAAAATTATTATATCTTTTGGTAAGTCAGTGCTTCCCAAAAAGGAGTTTGTAATAAATACTGAAACTATTTGCAGGCCCACCAAAAATATCTTGGAAGGATTGTATTATGACCAAACACCTCCAGGAGCGCCACCTCAGCAGATTACTCAATGCCAGCAATGGGGATTCCAAAGACTAGTGCCATGTTTTGACGATATGATGGCAAAATGTACGTATACAACTACAATTATTGCTGATGAAAGATATACTAATTTAATAACAAATGGGGATATTGTAGAAGAAAGGCATTCTATTGGGCATGGGAGAGATAAAATAAAATATGCTAATATAATAACTCCAATGGCCCCATATCTTTTCTTCTTAGGTGTTGGAACATATTCAACTTTTAAAAGGGAAGTTGAGTATCCGGATGGACATAAGTTTATGCTTGAATTACTTGTCCCGCCAGAATCTGTAAAAGAAATCGCTGAAAAGGCCTTGGATGTTCTGCATAATTGTGTAATCTGGACATATCTTTTTACTGGGCCAAATCAATATGATGATCTTGACACAAGAAACGAAATGATGTCACTTATTGAAGAAAGGGAAAAATTGAAGAGTGAAGGAACTAGTCAAAAACTCCAGCTAGTAAGGGCTAAATTGTTTGAACTAAACAATAAAATTATCCCCGGCTATAAATACACGGGCACTGTTTATCGTGAAATTGGAATGCAAAATTCTGATTTTGGTGGCATGGAAAATGTTGGCAATACAGCAATTAGCACAAATAGAATCATGCCTTTTAATGACATGACTGACAATGGCTTTGAATACATGATTTCTGTTAAAGTGCATGAATACTATCATAATCTAAACGGCTCAGAAGTGACAGGTAAAGATCCTTTCCAAATATGGCTTAACGAGGCAGTTACTGTAATTATTGAAAAACAGTATCACGAATTTCTTTTTGGAAATGATTATGGGAGATTAAAAACTGTATTGACTTTGTTGGCCCCAAGCAGCGGAACATTTGCATCTGATCAAGGATCTTCTGTAATGCCTATATTGCCGGATGGTTTTAATGACCCAAATGAACTTATTACAGGAGTTACTTATGTCAAGGCACCTGAATTTGTGAAAATGATTGAAACTTTTATGGGGAAGGAAAAGTTTGTCAAGGGTTTGGATTTGTATCATAAGAGATTTAGTCATGGAAATGCAACAACAGAAGATTGGATTAAAGCAATGGAAGAAGTTTCTGGAATGAATTTTTCTAAAATATCTGAACAGTGGTTAAAACAAACAGGCTTTCCAACATTAGAAATTAAATCTCGATATGACAATAAAATGAAAAAATTAACTCTAGACTTAAAACAGTTGACTCCAAAAGAAGGTGCATATTGGACTTTCCCATTAAAAATTGCCGTTGTAGATCAAAAAGGCAATGAGATTGTAGAGGCTATTAAAACAATTGATAGTGTAGAGACTAGTATTGTGTTTGAAAATATACCTGAATCCCACTTTCTCTCATTGAACAGGGATTATTCTTTCTATGGGAAGATTAATTATGAGATACCAATAGCGGAGAGTATCTCCCAGATTAGAAAAGATAAAAATGTCATAGCTAAATATGTTGCATTCTACAAACTTCTAGATAAGGAGAAAATGAGACTTTTAGATAATCTAGGGCTTGAACCAATTGAAGAAATAATTGACATATATTTTGAGCTAATCTCAGACGAAGCCTTAATGGAAAAAGTAGGCGGACAGTTTCTTACAATATTTGAATCTGTTGACGACAAAAAATTTGCACACCACTATACCAAAATGTATGATGTTAAAAAGAAGATCATGGAATCAATTGCAAAAAAATATAAGACGGAACTTTTAGAAATATACAAAAAATATAAAGCTCCATGTTCAGGCATAAACTACATTGAAACTAAGAGTCTTGAAATAAAAAGAAGACAAGTAAAAAATGTCGTTTTATCTTTATTGGCTACTATAGATACTGGAGATATCCACAAAATAATAAGAGATCAACTTGAGAGATCAGATTCTGCAACAGATAAATTAACAGCTTTTTCTTTGTACCTCAATAGTTCTGCAAAAGATAAAATGGAAGTACTTAAATCCGTTGAAGAGAGGTCAAAAAAGAATCTGGTAAGCTGGGAGTCATTTCTTGTAATTATTGCATCAAACAGCAGTGACGACACTTTAGAAATTATCAAAAGAATTGAACGCTCCGATTCATTTAGAATAGAACAATCAAATGATCAAAGGGCTCTTTATGTCCAATTTGCACACAATAGGAAAAAATCTTTAGAAACTGAAGAAGGAAGAGCTTTCTTAAAAGATGCAATCATAAAACTTTCTAAAATAAATGAATATACAGCTGTCAATTCAATAAAGGTGTTTGGAAATATTGACGATATGGAAGAAAAGCATCATTTAGAGCTAGTCAAGGTACTTATTGATATTATGTCAAATATAACGCCTGATAAAATGCCAAGCGTCTACAACACTGCAAGAAGATTGCTTTTAGGGGCCCCAGTTGCTGTGGGAAAATATAAGGATAAATACGGAGAAATTAATTTTTTAAAATAGGTTAGAATATGTCTGAAAATAAAGAATATCTGCCTTTTGTAATAAAAGAAGAAGATATTTTATCTGTATGTGGATTTGTTAGGCGAGATATTGTACATAGCAGCTTTAGGATTCCCCACATATCTGTGAACATTGTTCCAATTATCCGAGGTACAGAAAAAACTATCCTCCAAAAGAGATCTAAAAAGAGAAAAATAGATCCTTCTAAGCATGATTTTAATGGTGGTCACGTAATGTATGAACCTCTTCTATTATCGGGCCCAAAAGCGCTCGAGCAAGCAAACGATCAAACAGCTTTAAGGGAAACTAGAGAAGAAATAGCCGTTTCAAACGATGGGAGGCCTTACGTATTTTCATCTAGAGATTTAATAAGATTCACAAAAGTCGGTGAACTTCTAACTGGGTTCAATACTCCAGATTCTATAAATGTCGGGTATATGACGGGGTATATTCTCTTCATACCTGCCGATTCAACAATAATTATCACAGATGAAAATGAAGACGGAACAATTGAAGAGCTATCCTATGAAGAAATTGATATTTCGGAAGTAGTGGCATCATTTAAAGAAAAACCATCTGCTTTTGCAAGTGGGGCAACTGCAGTTTTAAAAGAGTTATCTAATCCAAAAAGTGATGCTTACAATAAATTTTGGCACATTATAAACTTAAATAAAAATAAAAATATTTAATTTATTCAACAACAAAGATTAATTTAACTGTAGCTTTATATTTTGTTATCTTGCCATCTGTTACTTTTCCTGTTAGCTTTTCAACTTCAACGCCTTTGATATTGTGTACAGTCTTTGAAGCAACAAATACTGCTTTTGCTACGGCATCTTCCCAGCTTATTTCAGATTTTCCAACAACCTCAATCACTTTCGCAACTTCAGACATAATAATCACATTACACTAAGATTTCTTTCTATAAATAGTTTTTGGGTCGATTAATTATGATTAGCTCAATTCAATTTTGGGGCAAGGCGGTTTTAAAAAAATAGATATATTTTTATTATAATAGATATAATAGTAATCATGTCATTATTAGTTATTGCCTATCCAGAACTAAAAAAGAAGGATCACGATTGGATTCAAGATTTGAGAAATAAATACGATGTTCTTTATTACGATGTTGTAAAACCACATTTTACCTTTGTTTTCCCAGTTTTTACTCTTAAAAAAAAGGAACTGATTTCTGAAATAAAGGAAAAATCCAAAGGCCTAAAAGAGATTGAATTTTGTCTTAGAAGTGCTGTACTAAATAAAGACTCATTCAATGATTACTGGCATGTCTTTTTAGTTCCGGATGAAGGATTTAGCAATATTATTAAAATTCACGATAAATTTTATTCAGGAAAACTTAAAGATGAACTTTTCCTTGCTATTCAGTTTACTCCCCACTTAGGTGTTGGGAATTCTACGAATGCGAATGAATGTAAGAAGCTTGTGGACGAATTAAACAAAAAAAACTTTGAAATTCATGGCAGGATAAAAAATCTTACTATTGTGAACTATGAAGATAAGAAGGTAGAAGATATAGAAACATTCGAACTGGAGTAGTCATTTTCAATCAATTGTTTCATTAATTACAATAATCTGCCTTAATGTACCCACTAAACTTAAAAACTTAATCAATATACCAAAGAAAAGAGCTTATAATGAACAATTGGTGGTTATATGGCATATAATGTTTCTGAAAAGATTATATCATCCCACCTAGTCGAGGGTGAGATGCAAAGTCAAAGTCTCATAGGTATTAAAATCGACCAGACTCTGACACAGGACGCAACAGGCACTCTTGCTTATTTACAGTTTGAAGCGATGGGAGTCCCAAAGGTAAAAACTGAGCTATCGGTAAGTTATGTCGATCACAATACTTTACAGACTTCATTTGAAAATGCAGATGATCATAGATATCTGCAGAGTGTTGCAAAAAAATATGGGCTAGTTTTTTCTAGGCCTGGGAATGGTATATGCCATCAACTACATCTTGAGAGATTTGGTGTTCCTGGGAAAACTCTTCTTGGGTCTGACAGTCACACACCAACAGGTGGTGGCATTGGCATGATTTCTATGGGCGCAGGTGGGCTTGATGTTGCACTAGCGATGGCAGGAGAACCATTTTATTTGAAAATGCCAAACATCGTAGAAGTTTGTCTTGATGGGAAGCTTTCTGAGTGGACTTCTGCAAAAGATGTAATACTAGAATTATTGAGAAGATTATCCGTTAAGGGTGGAGTTAATAAAATATTTGAGTTTACTGGGAAGGGCATTGAGAGTTTGTCTGTTCCAGAGAGGGCAACTATTACAAATATGGGAACTGAACTTGGCGCAACAACTTCGATTTTTCCAAGTGATAAAATCACAAAAAAGTTCATGGAATCTGAGGGCAGAGGAAATCAATGGCAAATGATTGAAGCTGATAATAGCGCAGAATATTCTGAGTCTATTTCAATTGATTTAGACAAATTAGAGCCAATGATTGCAAAACCGCATATGCCTGATAATGTTGTCAAAATAAGTGAGATTGAAGGCACTAAGGTGTCACAAGTTGCAATTGGAAGTTGTACTAATTCATCATACAAAGATTTAGCTCTAATCTCTGAAGTTCTTAAAGGAAAGACTGTTCATCCTAATGTGAGCCTTGTAGTTTCTCCTGGGTCTAAACAAGTCCTTTCTATGATTACTAAGGACGGGCATCTGAAGAACATCGTTGATGCCGGGGGGAGGATTTTAGAGTGTACATGCGGGCCATGTATCGGGATGGGTCAAGCACCAAACTCTGAAGGTACATCCCTCAGGACCTTCAATAGGAATTTCAAGGGCAGAAGCGGTACAAAGGACGCAGATATCTATTTAGTAAGTCCTGAAGTTGCAGTTGCAGCTGCTCTTTACGGAGTTATCACCGACCCAAGAAAATTAGGCAAATACCCAAAGGTAGAGATGCCGGATAAATTTGAGATTAATGATAACATGTTCATCTTTCCAACTGAAAGCGGAAAAGATGTTGAGATAGTTAGAGGACCAAATATAAAACCTGTACCAAGAAACGAAAGCCTAAAAGACCCTTTGAGAGGTTCTGTTCTATTAAAAACTGGAGACAATATTACAACTGATGATATAATGCCTGCAGGGGCGAAGATATTGCCACTTAGATCAAATATACCAAAAATTTCTGAATACACATTTGAAAGGATAGACAAAGACTTCCCTTCAAGGGCTAAATCTAAAGGTGGCGGATTTATCATCGGCGGCAGTAATTATGGGCAAGGCTCTTCAAGAGAACATGCGGCAATTGCCCCAATGTTCTTAGGTGTTAGGGCAGTAATTGCTAAAAGTTTTGCAAGGATTCATCATGCAAATTTAGTTAACTTTGGAATAGTCCCATTAACATTTTCTGATGAAAAGGACTATGACAGAATTGACTTTGGCGATGAGCTAGTAATTGAGATAGGTGATTTTAGTAATATAATATGTAAAAATAATACTAAGAAAGAGAGCTACAAGCTCAATAAAAATCTTCTAGGTAGAGATTTAGAACTTTTGAAGGCCGGAGGGGCCTTAAATTATGTATATAATAAAATGAGGAGATAACATGAGTGGAGATTTAATCACAATAAAATCAGGAAAGATTGACGTTCCTGATTATCCGATAATTCCTTTCATCGAAGGAGATGGAATAGGGCCTGACATATGGAAGGCCTCACAGAAGATTATTGACGCTTCTATCCAAAAGGCATATGGAAGTAAAAGGAAGATTTACTGGACCGAAGTTTTAGCTGGGGAAAAGGCTTTCAATAAAACAAAAAGTTGGCTCCCTGATGAAACTGTTCAGAAGATAAAAGAATGTGTAGTTGGTATCAAGGGTCCTTTGACAACACCAGTTGGAGGGGGTATCCGAAGTATTAATGTTACACTAAGGCAAGTGCTCGACCTGTATGCATGCATTAGGCCAGTAAGTTATTACACTGGTATCCCTTCTCCAGTAAAGCATCCAGAATATGTGGACATGATTGTTTTCAGAGAAAATACAGAAGATGTTTACTCAGGCATTGAATGGCAGGCTGGGTCAGATGAGGCCAATAAAATTATTTCCTATCTTGAAACACAGTTTGGAGTAAAAATAAGAAAGAATTCCAGTATTGGAATAAAGCCAATTTCAGAGTTCGGAACGAAGAGAATTGTCAAGAAGGCATTTGATTATGCCATAGAAAACAATAGAAAATCTGTAACAGTAGTCCACAAGGGAAATATAATGAAGTACACAGAAGGGGCTTTCAAGAACTGGGCATATGATCTTGCCAATCAGGATTACAAAGGAAAAATTATTCCTTACACCGAATATAAAAATTCTGGTATCGTTCTAAAAGATGCCATAGCTGACAATATGTTCCAACAGATTATTTTGAGGCCCGCAGAATATGATGTACTTGTCATGCCAAATCTCAACGGTGATTATTTCTCTGATGCTCTTGCAGCCCAAGTTGGTGGGCTTGGGATAGCCCCCGGTGGAAATGTAGGTGATGGATATGCTGTGTTCGAGGCAACTCACGGGACTGCTCCAAAGTATGCAGGCATGGACAAAGTAAACCCAGGCTCATTACTACTATCTGGTGTCATGATGCTAAACTACCTTGGATGGAAGGAAGCTGGAACTTTAGTTGAGAAAAGCTTTGGTGAAACAATAAAACAAAAATATGTCACCTATGATTTTGCAAGACAGATGGAAGGCGCAACTGAAGTTAAGTGTTCAGAGTTTGGCGAAAGGATAATCAAGAATATGGGCAAAATCTAATCCTTATTCTTTACTTTCTTTTTCTTTTGTATAACTTCTTTTCTGAATTCCTCAATATCTGATTCTGGAATTTCTGGGAAGTATAAAAGGTCATTGATAAATAGGCTTTCTTTGATACTACCATAACCACATTCTTTACAGATATCCCTTACCATATAATTGAATGATTCGACAGAAACATCAGTACTGCCACAGTTTGGGCAGATTTTGATATATCCTTTCATCCGTGCATCATCTATCGGTTTATGCTTCTTCATAAGCTATCAGACTTCTTTATTAATTTTTTAATTATAAAAATCTATTCAATAAAGGTAATACATTCTTACCTTTTTATCGCCAGATGTAAGCGTCCCTACCTCTTTAAAGCCAATCTTATCGTGGAATATAATTGAGCCTTCATTTGATGGATTAATTGACACTTCTGCCACAAGAGGTATGTCTCCTTTTGTATCTATTAATTCTTTGTATAGCAGAGAAGCAATACCCTTCCCCCTCATTGACTCATCTACTATTACCCTGTCAATGTAGTAAAATTTGTTGAATTTATTCTTAAACCATAGGAAGTTTATGCTATCATACTCTGTATTTTGATCCATAGCCATCAAGAATCCAACAATTCTCTCATTTGCCTCAAATACATTAAAAATAGTGATATCCATATAATTTTGAAAGAAATCAATGTCCTTCTTACCGACCCATTTGGATTCTCTGTTGTTAAGATCCAATATCTTGGGTAAGTCTTTTTCTTTGGCTCTTCTAATATTCATTAAATTAGTAAATCAACATTTATATTAAAATCTTTAGTTTATTGTTCAATAGATGTTAGTTTTATAAAATATGAAAATATCTGTATCGAATAAGACAGGTGCATTCTATGAATCAGTCATTACTTGATCTTGAAACAATTGGTTGGGATTCGTTTTTTCTTGATAATTTCACTATATTTCAAGCTGATGGACTAATACCAGGCCGTATTACAGAGGTACAGCGTAAAAGTTACATGGCGCTTACCGAAACTGGAGAAATTGAAACTAGAGTTTCAGGTAAATTTAGATTCACTGCCGAAGACAAAACTTCTTTTCCGGTCGTTGGAGATTGGGTAGCCATAAAGATGGAGACAGATAATAAGGGTACCATCCATGCCGTTCTTCCAAGGAAGAGCAAATTCTCTAGAAAAATTGCAGGTAAGATTACAGAAGAACAGGTATTACTTGCAAATGTTGATTATGTTTTTATTGTATCGGGTCTTGACAACGATTTCAACATTCAAAGAATTGAGCGGTACCTTACTCTAATCTCAAAAAGTGGATCAAAACCTGTTATAATATTGAACAAATCAGATATTTGTGAGGATCTTGATCAAAGGTTAGAGGAGGTTAAGAGAATAGATCCAACAATCCCCATACACACGTTGAGCGCTGAGCTTAATGAAGGTTTAGAATCTCTTGATCAATATCTTGGCAAAGGAAAAACGATAGCGCTTCTTGGGTCTTCTGGAGTTGGAAAGTCTACTATTATCAATAAACTACTTGGTACAAATCGTCAAAAAGTTGGATCAGTTAGGAAATCGGATAGTCATGGGAGACACATTACAACATATCGTGAGATGTTCATCCTTCCTAACGGGGGAATGATTATCGATAACCCCGGTATGCGAGAGCTTCAATTGTGGTCTGATGGTGAAGACGTAACTGATGTTTTCTCTGATATAGAAGCATTTTCTCAAAACTGTAAATTTTCTGATTGTACTCACATAAATGAGCCAGGCTGCGCTGTAAAGAATGCTATTGAAAATGGTGAACTTGAATTGCGTAGATATCAGCATTATATGAAACTCAAAAAAGAAATAGAGTACCTTTCTATTAAGCAGAATGAGATGACCAGGATAACAGAGAAGGCAAGAGGGCGTGGCATGTCTAAAAAAATAAAGCTGATAAAGAAAATGAGTGATAAATACTAGGATAATAAAATTAGTATATTTAATCCAAGTACTAAGATAATTTTATTCATTAACTTATAATAATGCTTAAAACTCTAATTAACTACAATACTATGATTATGAACAATCATATGGGTAATTTCATTGAATATTTAATAATTATATTATTAGCTATTTTAAGTGGTATTCTAATAAATTCATATTTTGTATTTTTTATTTCTTCTAAAATTAGTTTAGGATTCTGGTTATTTTTTTTCTTGGCTTTATTACTTCTTTGCATATACTTTAGTTATACTACACTAAAATATACTGGTAATCCGTTTAGGCAAGAATCTTATCTATATTTATCTGTATATTCCATATGTATTGGATGTTCAATAAGTTTTCTTTTAAATTTAATACTATTACCTTATCCCACGACTTTATGGATTGTATTCATAATATTATTTATATTAAGCGGAATCTTACAAAGTAAATTTATTAAAATAAAAACGAAGGAAAATAGTAAAGAAATCCTATATACTCTTAATCTTGATTTTGATAATACAAATGGTATTATTTTTTTAGAAAGATTCAATAAAAAACTTTTTCCCCATGAAGTGAGTAAAATGAATTTTATTATTGCGTCAGATCAAGTTAAAAATTTACCGGTAAAAGTTGGATGGCTAAAAGATATTTTATCTAAAGAAGCACATTTCCTTCTTTCTATAGGGGCTTTCATTTTATTTTCATTAATATTTACCAGTAGAGTAGATTTAAATTATATGCGATCTAATATCTTAATTGTTGTTTTAATACCCTTTGTGTTCATAGTATATATGATAATCACGATAAAAATTATTTTCTATTGTCTTAAAATCATTGAAAATCAATGTTATAAATATTTTTTATCTAATCAGATAAATATTAACTATACTATTCACGAACGATTTGTTTATTCTAATGTTTATGTCTTCTTGGATTTAATGAATTACAAAATTGAGATTTCAACATCTGATAAAGACAACAAACGTAATATTGAGTTAGCTAAAACTCTATATGAAATCATTAAAGATGTATTATCGCTGAAATCAGCTTAGTTTTTCTTTTATTTTTATTTATTAAATTATTTCAAAACCTTTAAAACTATTCTTTTATTAATTAATTCATGGCAACTCTAAATCACATAGCTTTACTTGTTTCAAATCTTGAAATATCAAAAAGATTCTATAAAGAAACATTAGGTTTAGAAACAGTCTTTGAACATCCAATAAGTGGTGAACAGTTCGAAAAAGTAACTGGTATAGAAGGCTTTGACGTTGTATTTGCAGTATTATCAGATCCAAAATCAAAAGTTAATATAGAATTAGTAGAATTCAAAAGTGGGCTTATGGAGAGTCCTTCAATGTTCAACCATATAGCATTTGAAGTTGAAGATGTGGACGCATTACATGAAAAATTTGTAAGCAATTGTATAGAAACAGTATCCGAGCCAGTTACTCTAACTCATCCACACCCAAAAATCAATGGCAAGAGATTCTTTTATTTTTATGACCCAGATGGGAACATAATTGAAGTATATAATAAAAAAGAAGGGCTATACTCAGAATAAAAGTAAAAAATTATTTTTATTTATTCAGGCAGATAAGTAAATCTTATCCCCATGCCTTCCTTGACCTTATACCGTATGTTCATACCTATGAGTAATGCCGTTATTGGTTCAATCAGTCTTGCATTCTGAAGTGGCCCACCATCAATTGCCCTAGCTCCAGGTATATCTTTTGCAAGTTCCATTATCTCCTTTCTTGCATCCTTTGAACCCCCGCATACCATTACATCACAATCTACTGTTTTTTCAAGGTCAGAAAGTCTGTCTGCACTTACATTCTGAAATGCACTAATTACTTGAACATTTTCTGGTACTAAACTCTGAATAACTTCTGCTGCACTTCCTTCCCAAGGAGAAATAACTGTCGTGGCTTTTCCACCAACTGCAGTTGAAAGAGGCACAACTACAGAAACAACTATCTTTCCTTCAATTAGGGCCTCCTTAATAGAAATTACTGTTGGTATTAGAAATGAATAAGGAACACTTATCACTATTATATCTGCTTTCTTTGCAGCCTCTAGATTATCGAATCCTTGGATCTTTGCTTCAGGAACTTTTTCCTTTACCGCTTCAATATCCGACTTTTCTATTTCCAATAAAGAACATGCAACATCGATGCATATAGTCTTTAAACTATCGGCAGATGCACAGGCCTTGCTTTCTTCCCTAGAACCAATAAAGATTTCATGTCCAGCTCTTGCCCATCTTAAAGCAAGTCCCGTGCCCTGTCCGCCAGTTCCCCCAATAATGGCAATTTTCTTCATTTTAATCAACCTTAGAATACAATATACTTGTCTAGCTATAAAAAGTTTTTGAGAGGGCGCTCTCTAAAAGAATGAATAGATTTGAAAAATTAATTAAAAAAAGAATAAGAAAAAATAAAATAATTTACTTGTATTTCTTGTGCTCTTCTTCTCTGATCTGTTGCCACTTCTTGCCTTTTCTTATACCTTCAAAGACAGGCTCAGCATCTCCTGGTCCTTTACAGTATATGGCATAGTCCATTGTTTCTGCGTATGCTGGGTCGACTGCTCCACCGGCAACTATGAATGGGATGGCTAGACCTTCCTTCTTCATAAGTTCAACGACTTTGGGGAATGCAGTTCTTGTTGTTGTCATTAATGCAGTTCCAGATACAACATCTGGTTTTTCCTTCTTTGCTGCTTCGACTACTTTCTCCCATGGTACACTTGCCCCTAGATCAGTTACTGCGTATCCCTTTGCAATCAAGATTGACTTTACAATGTCTTTTCCAATGGCGTGAACGTCACCGAATGCGACATGCATTATAATTTTACCCTTTGGCTTAACGTCTCCCATTGCACTCTGGCAGTGGCTGATACCTTTCTTCATTGCATTTGCGGCGAGTAATATTTCAGGTACGAATGCATATCCACCGTCGTACATCTCTGCTACTCCGATTGCACCAGGTAATAATGCTTCTTCTACTAAGTCAATTGGCTTTAATCCTTTCTTAAGAGCTGCGACTACTAAATTCTCAGTTGTTACGGCATCTCCTACCATGACTGCTTTTGTAATTTCTGCAAGGTCGGCTTTTGCTGGTGTGTATTTCTTTATGATGTCTTCTTTGCTCATTGCAACGACTTTTCTCTTTACTTTCTTTGGCTCGCAAGCTTCTACCATTGCTCTTATGTTTGCATTTGGAGTCATTGGTGGTGTACCGCAAGCAGGTGATAGAATATCTACTCCGTCTGCGATATCTCTCAAAGACTGTGTGTAAACATAATCAGGTTTACCCATCATGACGACTGGGATTGTTTCCACACTTCCGACAAGTGTAACTCTATCTCCCAGACCCATCTTAGCTTCCTTAA
>CAZUMN010000025.1:0-14253 GCA_964621955.1 uncultured Thermococci archaeon | reverse complement strand
TGTCAAAGACTAGAGCTTGAGATAATTATGTCCCACAGCCATTTTTTTCCATATCTTTATATATATGGAAAAGACATAATTTGATTTAAGATAACAAATATTCTATATGCCAACACTCTTTGTTATCTGAGAAGGTGGGTTAATATGAATAAGAAAATGAATAAGTATTTTTTATTGTTTGGGTGTGTTATATTGATATCTACACTTGTGGGATGTACGAACTCTGCCAGCAATTCAGTTCCAATTTATTCAGATCCTTGTAAAAACGTTACATGCTCTAATGTATGCAGTGGCTACGCTCTTTGGAGCCAAAAATGCGATAAAGGCAATTGCGTCCCATATCAACAAATAAGTAGTTGCTCTGAATCATGTGGATGTGTACCTAAAATATCGATATCTTCTTTGGATACAGATGTTTCTTGGAATTTAGCAGAAGGTTTTGTGGCTACGGCATATGTATCTTTATCAAACTTTGGTCCAGCAGATGGGACAGTTAGAATTGAATTCTACAACGATAGAAATCAAATTTTGGCCGTAGAAGATTATTGGGTTCCATCTCAAGGGAGCAAATCATTTGTCAAAAAGCTAGATATTTCAATGGAAGACAAGAGTGTAGGGGCTAGAGTAAGAAGCCAATGGAAATCTTAATTTTATATTTTTCAATATATTTATATATGTTAATAATGATTCTATCTCGGTGAGAAAACTATGGAAGAAAAACTTTATTGTCCAAATTGTGGCATTGGAATAAGACCTGATTGGGTCCAATGCCCAAAATGTCTAAAGCCATTAAATTATGGTGATTCTAGGGGATCACAAAATAGAAGTTATTATCCCAAGGAGAAAATAAAAGATCCAGGAATTGCGGCAATTCTTTCTTTTTTTATTGTTGGACTGGGCCAAATATATAACGGAGAGATTGGAAAAGGTATAGTATTAATTATTTTATATGGAATCGCATGGGTATTGTCATTCCTTCTCATTGGCATCCCAATGTTGCTTATACTTTGGTTTTATGGAATAGTTAACGCTTACAACACTGCTAAAGAGATTAATGAAAGAGGTTACGAATAATTATCTCCCATAGTTGATTCTTATGAAAATAACATGTTTGCATTGTGGTTATACTTCATTTGATCAAAATATACCGAGATGTCCAAAATGTGGGAATAGTTCTTTCACATCAAAAGAACTCACACCCTTTCAGATTGGAATGATCAATAGAAACAATTCTAAGGGTAATTTCGCTAGATTATGTCCAAAATGTGGAGAAATTTTAGAAGAAGATTGGCAAGGTTGTCCAAAATGTGGAGAGTCTTTGAATATAGAAAAGAATATAAAACTTAGATGTCCTAAATGTGGGATTAAAGTTGAAGAGAAATGGATTCGATGTCCTGAATGCCTCGAAGAACTAAAGAAAAAATGCAAACAATGTGGTGTAAAACTAGAAAACAAATGGAAAGCCTGCCCAGAGTGTGGGCAAATATTATAGCTAACATGCACTATAATTAAAAAATACTTGATAAGATAGGATCAAATGGAAGAAATATATATTGAGAGAGATATATCTAATATGTTAATGAGTGGAGAAAGAGTACTTTACACTACACAACAATCTAGCATCATGCCCGGTGGCTCTGTAACTACTCCAAATAAACTATATGTAACTATTTTAGAGTGATTTTTAGAGACCCATCAATGTTAGGGTTAAAAAAATAATAAATGACTATCATTTTAAAGACATATCAAACATTAGAATGAAAAAAGGAGTTTTCACGACTGAGATATATCTAAAAAGTAGATTTCTATCTGATGAAGTAATTTTACCTGCGGTTTCGCATGGTGAAGCAGAAATAATATCAAAATATATAAGAAATGGAATTCATGGGAACCTGTCACCTCAAGACAATATTAAAAATTCAACTGGGCAAATTTATGCAGAAAAGATTGAAGATAATCCTTTCAGAAGTTTAAATTCCAGTATTAATGATTCAATTGATCCAGTAATAAAGCTAGAAAAATTAAATCAATTGAGAATTTCTGGAGCTTTAAGTGAAGAAGAATTTAATAATTTAAAAAGAAATATATTAGCTAATCTAGATAAAAATATTGAAAACAAAAACTCTTTTTCAAAGGGCAATAATGATACTGAACCTAAAATAAATACCCCAAAATATTGCAACGAATGTGGGGGCAATCTTGATTTTATAAAAGAAGGGCCTTATCAAGGTGAATTTGTAAGACTTTTTAGGTGTACATCGTGCAATAAGTTACATATGAAGAGAGGGCGCATTTAAATTAATCTTGAAAAGGAAAAATCAGATTAAAAAACAAAAAGAAATAAATATTTATTCTTTGACAACAAAGGTATTGGCAATCTTATCGTGTAATGATTGTTGTTGAGAGTCAAATAAGATTAAAAGCCCACTTATTATGAATAGAGGCAAAATAATTTTTATTAACCATCTTAGAAATCCTGGAAGTAAGCCTACAGGCATCTCTCCGTTAGTACTTATGACTCTAAGTTTCATAAGCTGTTTACCTATTGTTGCACCCTTCAAACCATCTAGGTATACTAAGTATAATAGAGACACTATAGCTAATAATAGTGTTCCGACATTTCCTAACTCGAAACCTAACAGATAACTTATTCCAAAAGGTATACTTAATATCCATGCAGCTACCATTAATATTATTCCATCAATTATCGCAGCCACAAATCTTGGCAAAAATCCTGCATGTTCATGTGAAAGCCAGTTTCCAGAAGCGTATGTAGTTTGTGATTGCTTTTGTACTGGGGCTTCATCTAGAGTTGCTCCACAGTCTTCGCAAAACTTTGCACCTATTGGATTGTCTTTTCCACATTTTCCGCAAAAAACCATTTTATCACCATACTTATTAGTACCTATTCTTTTAAAAGATTTTCTAACAACTCTAAAAATTTTGTCAAATAATTATAATAAGAAGTTTAATTTAATTTGTTATTATCAGACTTCTCATTTGCAAACCAAACAACTCTCTGTGGAAACGGAATGCGAATACCTTCTTTTTCAAGGTTTGTCTTGATCTTCCACAAAAGCTCCTTTTTTGTCGTATACCACTGTGATGCGGGTGCCCAAGCTTTTACGATAAGTTCAACAGCGTTTTCCCCCAAGTTATTAACATAAACATCTGGAGTGGGTTTCTTTAAAACGAAGGGATGATCCTCAATCAAATCCCCTATTATTTTTATTGCCTTTTCAGCGTCATCAGTATATCTTATCCCAATTGTATACTCAATTCTTCTTGCGATGTTAGCGCTTATATTGATTATATTATTTGTGAATACCTTCTCATTTGGTATTCTTATAAACAGCCCGTCATAGTTCCTTAGTATTGTTGACATAACTCCTATGTCTTCAACAAAACCCCTTACATCATCTATTTCGACTTGGCTCCCTATCTTAATTGGCCTCTCGGCCATAATAAATAATCCAGATATGAGATTTCCAACTATACTCTGACTTGCAAAACCAATGACTATACCTGTGACTCCTCCTGCAACTAGAAGACCCGATGTATTGATACCTAGGAGGGGGAGTGCTAGAATTACAGCTATAATGATTATCCCATAATAACTTCCTTTAAGCAGGATGCCTAATCTGTCTTTGTCAAACTTGTCCCTTAGAGATCTTCTTAGGAACACAGAAAAGCCCTTTGCCAAGATTATCGAGAAAATAAGTATCATCAGGGCCAAAATAAATGGGAAGATTCTGTCAGCTTCGATAACTTCAATGGCCTTTATCAAAGTATCAAAAATTTCATCAAAATTCAAATACCTTCCTCCATGGTAAATTTCTTTTGTGAAACAGTAATCTTTGCCGGTTCGAAAATTTCAAGAGATTTCTTCATTCCCCTTTTAATCCCAGAATTAACAAACTCAGTTTCCGCAATTTTTTCATTTAATATTTTCATATTGGCCTTCATTGAAACAAGATTCTCGTTAAAATAAACTTTCATTTCATGTGAATCAAAAACAGTCTTTGTTATTTCAATCCATGCATCTGTGGTATTAATCAGCTTTAGCTTTATTACGCCATTAATTAGTGGATTCAAATCAGTAGGCATTGATGTCAAAACAGGGCTTTTATGATATTTACATATAACTCCATTTCTCGGATCCCCATACAAGGTATATTTTTGTTTTGCAAGGGTGAATATATCCAAGAGGTCATAATTTTTGTGCCCGGAGATGAAAACACCTATATCAACTGGGAAAGTGATATACACATTGTTTGTCCCCTTCGGCTCAACAAAGACTGATTTCTCAAATTCTATCAGTAAATATGGGGTCACTTGATTACGAATTTTGTGGGCTTCAATCGGATTTATTATAATGCCGCAGTCCTTTGTCAAAAGTATTTTCTCTATAGAATCATTAAGGATAGTTCTTTCATAGTGAAGATTATTACCGTCCTTTTTTATTTGAAGATGTATCCCGTCTTTTGATATTCTAAGAGGGTTTAGGGGAGATTTGTAATATCCATACATGGCTATCGGATATCATATCTTTACCTTTATGAGTTTTACCCCAAAAACTATTCTTTTCTTTCCCTAAGATTTGCCAAAGTTGAGGGGATCAGCTCAGGCAATGCAGGGTGGATATGCATCCCTTTGAATATTGACTTAAAGTTCATATTATTAGCCATTGTATTGATTACTTCCTGGATTAAGATTGAAGCGTAAGGTCCAATTATGTGAAATCCTAAAATCTTACCACTTTCTTTGTCAACAATAGCTTTAGCAAATGTTTCTTCCTCTAACATTGCAATCCCTTTCGCAACGCTATTGTACTTTGAATAGCCCACAAGGATTTTGTGTTTCTTTTTTGCTTCATTTTCAGTCATACCAACAGATGCAATTTCTGGGTACGAAAAAACAGCATGAGGGATGGCAGTGTAATCCATCGGAAGCCTCTTCCCACGGAGGCTATTATGCCAAGCATACACTGCTTCCTTGTTCGCAGAATGCCTGAACATATATTTTCCTATTACATCCCCAAAGGCCCAGATGTTCTCTTTTGAAGTTTCTAAATAGTCATTTACTTTGATATATCCTCTGGGATCAGTTTCTACGCCTGTATTTTGAACTTTTAACAAATCAGAGTTAGGAACCCTCCCGCCTGCAACTAAAACTTTTTCTGCAGTCACTTCGATAATATTTCCTGACACTCTTTCTTTCCCGATTATTTTGAATTGGTCTCCTTTTTGCGCAGCTTCAATAACTTCGGTGTTTGTGTATATCTTCATCCTCTTTGACATTTCTTTCAAGAGCAGCTCTGAGACTTCAGGCTCCTCATTTGCGACTAGTCTTACATTTCTCTGAATTATTGTAACTTCACTACCCATCCCTGCTAGAAAATGGCCGAATTCACATGCAATGTAACCGCCGCCTAATATTACTACACTCTTTGGAAGTTCATCTAACTCAAGAATACTCTCATTCGTCAGATATTCTATTTCTTCTAAGCCCTTAACATTTGGGATAAGAGGTCGTGCACCAGCAGCAATGAAAATCTTTTCTCCAAAAATCTTTTTCCCATTTACTGAAATTGTGTAGTCTTCAACAAAATAACCAGTGCCATCATAAAAATCAAGTTTTTTTGCCTGTTTTATCCCTTCTCTCATCTGCTCTCTGTCTTCTGCAATAGAAGACCTCATTCTTTCCATTATTTCCCCAAAACGAATTTTAGTTATACTGGCTTCCACACCAAGTTTTTTTGAGTTTTCTATTTCTGCTACCCTATCTGAAGGGAAAATCAATAATTTTGAAGGTATGCATCCTAAATTTAAACATGTTCCACCAAGGGGGCCCTTATCTACAACTGCAACTTTATTCCCATTTGAAAGTGCGTCACTTGCCACCCCCATGCCGGCACCTGAGCCGATAACTAAAACATCGTATTTTTTCATTCTCACACCTTGAATTTTCCATAAAAAAAATTCAATGACTAATTTATAATCTTTAATTTAGTTTTATGGTATAATAATCTTTTGTTTTAATTTATCTAATACTGAGAATATCTAAATTAAAAAATTGTTATTCAATAAATTAATTTGGAAAAATAAATCTTTAGACTCTTTACGTGATCGAAGTATAGGTCATTTGGGTAAAACATTTAAGTATCGCCTACTAATAAAAATTGTGATAAAAATGAAAAATAAATTATTTCTCTCCATATTATTGATATTTGTCTTGATTGCTGCATCTTCTGGATGCATAGGTCAAGGTACTGAGAAAAAAATTGTAATAGGCACAATGCCATACAATGAGGAATATATTCTTGGGCATATGGTATCCTTGTTATTAGAAGATGCTGGCTACAAAACTGAAGTTAAAGAAGGGCTTGGCGGCACACTTATCAATTATGAAGCCTTAAAGCGTGGGCAGATTAATGTATTTGTTGGCTACACCGGTGCTTTTTATAATACCGTTCTGAAGTTGCCGGCTCTAGACAACTGGGACCCCAATATTGTTTACACTGAAGTAGAGAAGGGCTTAAGAGAAAAAGAAGGGGTAACAGTTGTTACTAAACTTGGATTTAAGAACAACTATGCAATATCTGTCCCAAGGAGTTGGGCCGAAGAGAAAAATCTTACAAAAGTGAGCGAGCTTGCACCATATGCGCAGTCAATGGTACTTGGAACCGATATAGAGTATCCAACTGCTCCAGATGGACTTCCAACATTTGAAAAAGCATATGGATTCAAATTTAAAGATGTAAAATCAATGGAGCCGACACTTGTATACGAGGCCATAAAAAATAATCTAGTCGATGTTATCACCGGTTACACAACTGACAAGAGAGGGGAACTGTTTGATCTAGTCGTATTGGAGGATGATAAAGGCGGGCTTTTACCATACGATGCAATTATTATCACAACTACCTCATTTGCTAAAGACGAGGCCGTAATTTCAGTTCTAAAAAAACTTGAAGGAAAGATAGATGACAAAGCCATGGCGGACATGAACTATCAGTATGATATTGAGAAGAAGGAATCAAGGGATATAGCTAGGGCCTTTTTAATTTCACAAGGGCTGATTAAAAATTAATAATTTATTTTTTTATTGGAGAGGGTAAAACGAACAAATTTCTCTCGGGCCAGTGCTTGGAATCATTACGATTTGAACATGTGACAAAAATATACAAAGAGTCAAGAGCTATAGATGACCTTTCGTTTGAAATATGCAAGGGAGAACTTTTCGTAATATTGGGTTCCAGTGGCTCAGGCAAAACCACAACTTTGAGATTAATTAACAGGCTCATCGATCCAGAAGAAGGGGCAGTTTACCTAAATGGCAATGATACTAAAACCATGGACCCAGTTAAACTTAGAAGAAAAATAGGGTATGTTATACAACAGATTGGTCTTTTCCCACATATGACGGTCAAAGAGAATATTGGTTTAATACCCCGTCTAGAAAAATGGGGCGAAGAGGATATTTCAAATAAGATTGATGAACTTCTAACTCTTGTTGCGCTACCCCCTCAAATATTCAGATCTCGTTACCCAAATCAATTAAGCGGGGGTCAGCAACAGAGGGTGGGACTTGCAAGGGCTCTTGTTATGGATCCCCCATTGTTGCTCATGGATGAGCCCTTTGGTGCACTCGATCCACTCTTAAGGATGCAACTTCAAAATGAATTTCTTTCAATAAAAAGGAAACTAGACAAAACAATAGTTTTTGTAACTCATGATATTGAAGAAAGTTTCATTTTAGCTGATAGGATTGGGGTAATGCACGGGGGGAAGATGCTCCAGATTGGAACACCTTCTAAATTATTATTTGAACCTGCAAATGAAATCGTCTCAAAGATAATCGGTGCTGAAAATAAATTCAAAGCTATCAGATTTCTTCAGGCAAAGGATGTAATGATTCTGCTTGACAAGGGCTGTCTTATTGAATCAGATATTCCATGCAAAGAAGCTATTGATAAGATGATCTTGGGCAAAATAGACTCATGCATAATAAAAAAATCAAATTCAGATATAGCCCAAATATCCTTAATCGATTTATTGAATGAGAAGGATAAGGAGAGATCTGTAATGGACTTGGGAAACAAATTAAGCGTATTTGCACCTGGCGATACTCTTTCATCAATAATATTGCTTTTAAAATCATCAAAAGAATCAATAGCAGCTATTATGGATCATGACAAAGTATTGGGAATTGTAAGAATCAACTCAGTTTTAATGAACTTGATTTAGGGGGCTACAGTTGACTGTAATAGATACTATAATATCGGTCTGGACTATCCATCAAATTACTTTGAGGACTATCCAACACCTTTACATGTTTTCTGTTGCCTTGATTATATCGATCGTAATAGGCGTGACATTAGCTATTTTAGTTTATAGTAATCCTAAACTCGCTAACATATGGTTTAATGTGTTAAATGTCATAGAGACGATACCTGAGTTAGCGTTATTCATTTTTCTCTTACCCATCCTGGGGCTAGGGGAGAAGCCTACGATAGCGGCATGCGTATTGTATTCGATACTCCCGATTATGAGAAATGCCTATACAGGACTCGCCCATGTTAGCAATGAATATATTGAAATTGCAAGGGCAATTGGCCTTACAAAAAATGAGATTCTATTAAAAATAAGACTCCCGATGGCATTACCCTTGATAAGTAGTGGGATTAGGGTAGCAGTTGTATATATAATGGGCATTACCACATTAGGGGGCCTAATTGCAGCAGGCGGTCTTGGAGTTCCGCTACAAGCTGGGATTTATAGATATGATATACCGGCCATAATAGTTGCTGCCCTATGGGTCGGCACGCTTGGAGTTTTTTTTGATTTTATAGCATGGATTATAGAAAATAGATTAGCCCGGAGGTTCAATCCTTGGTAGCTTTAGCCCCACTTTTCGATGCTATTCTGCAACATCTTACTTTGGTCTTTACATCATTAGCTATAGGTATATGCCTTGCAACACCTCTTGCTATCTTTTCTGTTTTTTATAAACGTGTTTCCTATGTTGTCTTAACTACAATAAACATGGCTCAGAGTATACCAAGTTTCGCACTCGTTGCAATAATAGTTCCTTTAGTCGGGATAGGATTTGTGCCGGGGGTAGTTGCTATAGTCTTCGGTTCAATTGTGCCTATTGTAAAGAATATGTATGTGGGTCTAGCTAAAACAGATATCGCACTTATCGATACAGGCAAAGGCATGGGATTGACAGACCTCCAGATAGTAAGGTATGTAAGGCTCCCCCTAGCATACCCTGCTATCTTCGCAGGATTAAAATTCTCCGCCATAATTGCCAACGGCATAGCAGTCTTAACGGCAATTATTGGGTGTGGAGGATTGGGGAGGATAATCTTTGAAGGATTAGCAAGTTTCAACATTAATAAAACATTGAGCGGTGCAATACCTGCAATCCTTATAGCTCTGTCCCTAGATATGATATTCTCAATAGCAGAAAAAAAATTAAAATCAAAATCAGTTTACTAACTACTTGTAAGATCCCAATGTTTTCATGTAGTTTGCCCGCTCATATGCTGAAGGCTCTAATACTTTCTCCTGAGACATGAGTCCTTGTATTGATTTTATTGATTTATAGTCATTTTTAGAAAGCCACTCTGTAACTTCGGTCAAAACTTTTTCAATATGACCAATGCCGTTTTTTATCAATGCAGATGTCATCATAGAAACATTTGCTCCAGCCATAATTGATTTTATGACGTCTGATCCGGTGTGAACACCACCTGTGATTGCAATATCCGGCTTTATCTTTCCGTACATTATTGCGGCCCATCTCAGCCTTAGCCTTAGTTCATCGCTATTACTTAAAACAAGATTTGGGGTTATTTCAAGATTCTCAATGTCAATATCTGGCTGGTAGAATCTATTGAATATGACAAAAGCATCAGCGCCTGCCTTTTCTATATTTTTTAATACGTTGGGTGTTGAAGTGAAATAAGGGGAGAGCTTAACGGCCAAAGGGATCCTAATCTTTTGTTTGACACTTTTAACAAGATTATAATAGTTTTCTTCAATTTTTTCAGAGTTTGTTGAGATATCAGTTGGGATGTAGTAAATGTTTAGCTCCAGTCCATCTGCGCCGGCCTGTTCAATCTTTTGTGCATATTTTATCCACCCGCCATCTGAAACTCCATTTAAGCTTCCGATAATTGGGATTTCTGAACTGGCCTTAACTTCCTTTACAAGTTCGATATACTCATCCGGAGCAAACTTGAACTCCTTTATCTCTGGAAAATATGTCAGAGCTTCTGCATAACTTTCTGTCCCCTGAAGTAGAAATCTATTTAGCTCCATTTGTTCAATCTCGAGCTGCTCTTCAAATAAAGAGTGCAAAACTACAGCAGCCGCCCCAGATTTCTCGGCTTTTTTAATATTATTTGGATCTTCCCATAGGTAAGAAGGTGAAGCAACTATGGGATTCTTTAAATTAAGTCCCATATAGCTTGTCGATAAATCAATCATTTCTCTTCCTCTTTTGATATTGGCATTTCTGACCAATATTTATAGAAGTTCCACCTTTTTATAACTTGTTTCTGAGACTCATCTAGGAGTTTCTTTGCCACTTCGGGCTTGCTCCTCAGCAATATCTTAAATCTAGTTTCATTGTAAATATATTTATCAAGAGTTATTGAAGGCTTCCCTGAATCTAACTGAAGTGGATTTTTACCTTCCTTCTCCAAATCTGGATTATATCTCATTAGTGGCCAGTAACCAGATTGAACAGCAGCCTTCTGCTGCTCGGGGCCGTGGATAAGATCGTATCCCTGATTGATACAATGAGCATAAGCTATAATAATTGATGTGCCCTCGTATGCTTCTGCTTCTAGGAAGGCCTTAACTGTTTGAGCATTACTTGCACCGAAAGCGACTCTTGCCACGTATACATTTCCATAGGTCATCGCCATCATGGCAAGATCCTTCTTTGGTGTCGGTTTTCCTCCCATTGCAAACTTTGCCACTGCACCAAGAGGTGTTGCTTTTGACATTTGACCTCCAGTATTTGAGTAGACTTCTGTGTCAAGAACAAGAATGTTGACATTCTTTCCAAGGGCAAGAACATGATCAAGGCCACCGTACCCTATATCATAGGCCCAACCGTCTCCTCCTAAAATCCATACGCTTTTTTTGACTAAAGAATCAGCTAAGCTCAATAAATCCTTTGCTTCTGGTTTTTGTATAGACTTGAGTTTTGCCTTCAATAGCTTTACCATTTCTCGCTGCTTGTTTATCCCGGCCTCGGTATCTTGATTTGTATTTTTTAGCTCATATACAATGTCCTTTCCCAAATCATCGGTAAGTTTTTCAACTAACTCCATTGCATATTGTTTTTGTTTGTCTAGGGCCAATCTCATACCAAGCCCGAACTCTGCAGTATCTTCGAAAAGAGAGTTGGACCATGTTGGGCCACGACCATCCTTATTCTTGGTGTATGGTGTAGTTGGGAGATTCCCCCCATAAATTGATGAGCATCCTGTAGCATTGGCTATTACAGCTCTATCCCCAAATAATTGAGTCATTAACTTTACGTAAGGAGTTTGACCGCAGCCTGAACAAGCGCCAGAAAATTCAAACAAGGGTTCTAAAAGTTGAATATCCTTTACAGTTGTAACATTTAATTTCTCCCGGTCAACATAGGGAATAGATTCAAAGAAATTCCAGTTTTCTTTTTCCCTATCGAGTATAGAATCCTTAAACTCCATGTTTATGGCCTTTAATTTTGGATCCTGTTTGTTTTTTGCGGGACATGTTTCATAACAGAGTTTGCATCCGGTACAGTCTTCTGGTGAAGCCTGAACAGTATACATATAATCCTTAAATTGCGAAAATTTCGCTTCAACGTGTTTAAACGAATCCGGCGCATTCTTTAAAGCATCTTTTTGATAAACTTTAGCCCTGATAACTGCATGTGGGCAGACAAATGCGCATTTACCACATTGTATACAAGTAACGGGGTCCCATATAGGTATATCAAGCGATATATTCCTTTTTTCCCACTTAGTTGTTCCAGTTGGATAAGTACCATCGTGAGGGAACACACTTACAGGGAGCTCGTCTCCCTTACCTATAATCATCTTGGATATAGCATTTTTGACATAATCAGGGGCTTCTGCTGGCATTGAAGATTTTAAATCAAAGGTGCTTGTGGCCTTTTCAGGTACCTTCACTTCATGGAGATTATCAATGGCCTTATCAATCGCCTCATAGTTCATCTTTAATATCTTCTCTCCCTTTCGGCCATATGTTTTTTCTGTGAACTTTTTAATTGATGCAATTGCATCTTCTTTTGGGATCACATTACTCAAGGCAAAGAAGCATGTCTGCATAATTGTGTTTATCCTGACTCCGAGCCCTATCTCTCTTGCTATATCATAAGCATCAATTGTATAAAATTTAATATTTTTATCTATTATTTCCTGCTGGACATTTCTGGGGAGTTGGTCCCACACTTCTTCCTTGGGATATGGGCTATTCAAGAGGAATATCGAATTTTTTTCAGCAACACTTAGCATGTCGTATTTATCTAAAAATGAACATTGGTGGCATGCCACAAAGTTTGCCTTATCTATTAGGTAAGGGGATCTTATTGGATCCGGTCCAAATCGTAAATATGAAATTGTAAGTGACCCCGCCTTTTTTGAATCATAATAAAAGAAACCTTGGGCATAGTTGTCTGTTTCCTCACCTATTATTTTTATTGAACTCTTGTTTGCGCTGACAGTACCATCAGCACCTAGACCAAAGAATACTGCTCTTGTCCTGTTTTCTGGCTCAACGAAAAAGCTTGGATCATAATCTAAACTTTGATGTGTTACGTCATCATTAATTCCGACAGTAAATCTGTGTTTGGGGATGCTCTTTTTTAGTTCATCAAATATAGCCTTAGCCATTGAAGGTTTAAACTCCTTTGAGGATAGTCCGTAGATACCTCCAACTATTTTTGGCATCTTCCCCATCTTTAGCAAGCCATCTGAGAATGCTGAAGATATGGCAGTTGTAACATCAAGGTAAAGAGGCTCTCCCAAGGAACCTGGCTCTTTAGTTCTATCAAGAACTGCAATACTTTTTACAGACAAAGGCAGTGATGAAATAAAGTGTTTCAATGAAAAAGGTCTGAAAAGTCGTACCTTTAGGACTCCTACCTTTTCACCCTTCTTAGTAAGGTAGTTCACAGTTTCTTCTACAGTTTCAGCACCGCTTCCCATAATAATAATAATTCTTTCAGCATCTGGTGAGCCCTCATACTGGAAGAGTTTGTACTGCCTGCCAGTAATCTTTGCAAATTTGTCCATGGCTTCCTGGACAACATCTGGACAGGCATTATAATAAGGATTTATTGTTTCCCTTGCTTGGAAAAATGTATCAGGGTTATGGGATGTACCCCTTATTACTGGATTATCAGGTGACAAAGCTCTTGCACGATGAGCCCTTACTAGGTCCTCGTCTATCATCTGCTTTAAATCTGAAAGTGTTAAACGTTCAACTTTAGAAGTTTCAGCGGATGTCCTAAACCCATCAAAGAAGTGTAAAAACGGAACTCTTGATTTCAAGGTTGAAGCCTGGGCAATAAGTGAGAGGTCCATTACTTCCTGAACAGAGTTTGACGCCAGAAGTGCAAAACCAGTTGAGCGAACTGACATTACATCGCTATGGTCACCAAAAATTGACAGTGCATGTGTTGCAAGGGTTCTAGCACTTACATGGAAAACAGTAGAAGTAAGCTCCCCTGCTATTTTATACATGTTGGGGATCATTAAAAGAAGTCCTTGAGATGCGGTAAAAGTAGTAGTGAGTGCACCTCGCTGTAAAGAACCGTGAACAGTCCCAGAAGCTCCTCCTTCGCTTTGCATCTCAGTTACATTAGGAACTGTGCCCCATATATTGGGCTCTCCTTCAGATGCCCACTGATCGGATAACTCCCCCATTGTAGAGGAAGGAGTTATAGGATATATTGATATTACTTCATTAACATGATAAGCTGTATATGCGGCAGCTTCGTTTCCGTCAATAGTAACCATAGGCCTTTTCATAATAATTTCACCATTAACGTATTAGTCTGTATTTGGAAATAAAAAAATTAAAATATAAGGTTATCCCATGGGGCCATTTTCAGGAAAAAAGAGGGCAAATATAAAAAAATAATTCAATTAAAAAACCGAAACGATTATAAAACCTAATATAATCACTAAGTTAGGTAGATTTATGAGTTCAATTAGGA
>CAZUMN010000024.1:8722-14501 GCA_964621955.1 uncultured Thermococci archaeon | reverse complement strand
GCAAGGACTGCAGCGTTTACACTCTTTGTCACATACCAGCTTGTGAACGTCTTGAACTGCAGGTCGTTTGATCAATCGATATTCAAAATAAAGTTCTTTGAGAATAAGAATCTACTTTTAGCAATCACAGCTTCGTTTGTACTCCAAGTGGCTGTTGTATACGTACCGTTCTTACAGGGATTCTTCCACACAGTTCCGCTCGCATTTCAAGACTGGCTTATAATAATCCCTACAGCTTTCACAATCCTAGTAGTTGATGAGGTAAGGAAATACTTTATCAGGAGTTAGATATAGATATCAAACTCTTTATCAGCTAAAAAAGACAGCGCCTCATCATCTTTTATTATCCTGTAAGGCAATGTCTTTAGGTTCTTTCCAAGACCTTCCTTTCCGGACATGACGCTTAGAATAACATCATGCGGAGTTAGGAGGGCTCTTTCTCTTAAAGTGTATACCTTATCCTCTTCGATAAAAGTTTTCTCATACTTTTTGACAAAACTTTCCCAGTGAGAGCGGTCAAAGATCTTTGGGCCCAGATGTTTCACCATTTTAGAAAGCTCATACCTTTCAATTTCAAATACGATGCCGGATTCCTCTCCTTTTTTAAAGAGCCCATATGAAAGGGGCTTGAAGTCATTCTTTTCAAATATAGAAAACATATATTTAGCGCTCTTCCTTAGCTGCGAGAAAATGATATCATCCAATAGTTCTCCCTGAAAGATAACAGCGTATACTTCAGAGGTAGGGTATCTTTTCACAAATAATTTTTTCTTCTTTTTGAAATAATCAATTGAAGGGGATTCTAAAAATAATCTTGAGTAATGGATAAATTCGCAAAGCCTCTCAAGAGAAAGTGCAGAGGCCACATTTCTTTTTGAATCCACAGGGTCAATAACTACCAGTGGGTCCTTGAAGCTGACTTTTTTCCCACTATTTTTGATGTCTATATATTCCCCGTACTGCCATTCAGATGCGTTCTTTAAGACGTTTTCAAAGCTCTTGTAATGGATTATGAGAAGCTCACAAAGGTATCCTGCAAACCCCTGGATCTTCTGCTCAGATGAATACACGCCAACGCCCTTCATGAACTGTTTTAAGAGCCTGACATCATTTCTAAGGTCTCCTACGTTCTCCTTGACAAACCTTGTGTGGTGTGGTGTTCTGTCAACAGCAGTTATTATTTCAAGAGAGTCATAGCAAGGCACAACATCAATCTTAAACTCCTTGAATCTGTTTATTGTGTAGGGGTGATTTGCGTAGGCTGTTTCAGATGTGAAGCCCTCAAGTTCAATCTTTCCAAGGGCCAGACCCATCTTCTTTAGCTCTTCTAAAGGAGTTGACTTGTCAAAAACAATGAAAATGTCTAAGTCCCTGTCCCTTGATATCCAGGTGTCCTTTGCAATTGAGCCTACCACCTCAACTCTAGCGTTTAGATTGGTCTTTGATATTTTTTCTGTGAGGTGACTTACTATCGTATTCGTAAGAGAAGCTATTTCCTTCCTCTCTTTATCACTTGGGACAATATCTTTTAGGACATCTGCCTTTATCTTAGAAAACATCATACACTCTTTAGCTCAAATTCTTTTAAAGTTTCGTATATGGGGCCATAAGGCGTTAGCGTGCTTTTCTTGAGATTTATCTTAGTTATCATATCAGTTCCAAACTCATAATCCCTGTACTCATCAAGTACATTTAGGAGGGACTTTTTGTTTAGTGAGCTTTTCACCCTTGAAACTGTGAGGTGCGGGACAAACTTCCTGTCCTCTTTAAATCCCATTGATTCTAAAGTGTCATCAATCTCTTTTTGTATATACACTATCTCGGGCGCATTCATTGCTACCCAGATTACCCGTAGGTCAGAGATGCTTGGGAAAAATCCAGTCCCCTTCAAGTTGACTTCAAAAGAGGAATACCCTGATATTGACGGTCCAAGGGAATCAACTATTCTCTTGTATGATGATTCGCCAATCTCCCCCAAAAACTTTAACGTCAGGTGAAGGTTTTCCCTCTCGACGATCTTCATGGGGCATGCTGAATTTTTTAAATTTGTCTGAAAAATCTTAATCTTATCCAGTACTTCTTTTGAGGTAATATCCATTGAGATAAAACTTCTCATTTCTTCTTCTCCACAGGCATCTTCTCCCATGGGAATATTATCCATTGGTCAGTGTTAAAAACAGTGTAATCTGGCTTTACAATCGATATTGGTTTTGATGCAACTACGGCCACTCTAAGCTCCTTTGGAGAGAGCCCTTCAATATACTCCTTCACAGCAACAAGTGTTCCACCTGTATCTGCGACATCATCTACAAGGAGGATTTTTTTTCCAAGGACATCTTCTTTTTTTAAAGGCAGAGTTATTCGGGGCTTGTCATCCCTTACACCTATATCCTTGTAGTACTTTGCCTCCATTAATAAAAGACGCTTGTTATCGAATATGTGGGAAATTCTGACAGCCGGTATTAGTCCGCCTCTAGAGATACCAACAATGACGTCAAAATCATAATCCCTTCTTATGTGGTCACACATTGTCCAAATCGCTTCATCTACCTTGCTCCACTCAAGATAAAGAATGTCCATAAAATCGCCTTACTTTAAGAATAAACTCAAGAACTTTCCGCCGGGGTAAGTTATAGAATAGATGTCCTCTTCCTTTTTTATAAGATTCGTGTTGACAAGCACTCTAAGATTTCTCTTGACTTCCGCCTCTTCTATATCTAGGAACTCCGTTATCTTCTCAAGCTTTTTTTCTTTGTCCAAAAACTCTAAAATTCTGAGTTTCAATCTTGTCATGCCCTCGTCTGGAAATTTATAGATTCGCATGAGAGATAAAATCTTTGACATCTCAATCCCTTTGGGCGTCAAGAAATATTCTGTGGAATAGCCAAGGTCATTCTCTTTGATCATCTGAGACATTAATCTCTTTGATAAAAGTGCATTTATCGCAGAGTTAAGTGTCTTAGAATCACCAACCCCTTCCTTCTCCAAATCGTCATATGTTCTAAAAGAAAGTTTCAGAGATTTTATTATCTGCATCTCTGTTCTTGTAAGAACACTATTTTCGTCCCTTGTTTCCACTCTATTATTAAAGCGCCCGAAACTTATAAAACTTACTAAGAAAATAAAAAATTAATAGGAATCTTCTAGTTCTTCGCCCTCAATCCTTAGCTCCTCAGCTTCCTCTTCAACTACTTCTGGTGGGATCTTTCCCATCTTGATGACAAAGTCTGAAGTGTTTTGGAGGGCTATAGAAAATCCAGGTTCAGCCCCAATGACTATTGTTTCCTTCCCATGCTCCTTTGCCTTTGCAAGTATAGGTACAAAATCTGCATCTCTTGTAGCGATTGCAATGGTGTTGATATTCTCATTGTAAATTATCTCCATGGCTTCAACACCCATCCTGACATCAATATCCCCTGTGACAACAATAGCATCAAAGCCCTGGTTTGCAATAGCCTCAATAAGGCCATGAGGTGCAAACTGATTCAATAAAACTTTTCCGATTCTTATGTCCCCCATGTCCTCTAGAATCTTTTTTATATCCTCTAGATTAATGTCAAATTCTTTCCTCAAGATATTGGGCCCGTCAATTAGAAGGCCTATCATTCTGTCAGCCTTTCTTTTTTTCCTTGATATTGAGCCCATATAACGGCTAAAACCTCTCCCAACACTTGTAATTGACCTAAATCTTTCTACCATACTAACACCTACGATTGTGATAAATATTTACCGATGTAACAAAATAGGTAATGCATCTAGAGTTTTTAAACTTATCCAATTATCTTCCAAATCTCCTATTTCTTCGCTGAAAATCCCTTATTACCCTCAAAAAATCGATTTTTCTTATGAGGGGGAAGTAAACATTAAGAAAAAATAACTCGGCATAGGCTGACTGAAACAGAAGGAAGTTACTGAGTCTTACCTCGCCACCTGTCCTTATTACGATGTCTGGATCTGGAAGCCCCTTTGTAAAGAGATTTTCACTGAGTAACTTTGCATCTATCTCTTCTGGGTCAATTGCACCGCCGTTACAGCTGTCAAGGATTCTCTTTATGGCCTCTATTATCTCCATCCTGCCGCCGTAGGCAACACAGATGTTTAGAGTCATATTGTCATATTTTTCTGTTGCAGATTCCCCTTCTTTTATCGCCTGCTTCACATTTTCAGGGAGCATTGCAATATTCCCTATGGCTTTTACCCTTACCTCGTTTTCAATTATTTTCTTGTTGGTACTAGCTTCCTTAAACTTCCGTTCAAGCATTCCCATAATGTAGTTGACCTCTTCACTGTCCCTCTTGAAGTTCTCAGTTGAAAATGCATACAAAGTCACTATCTTTATCCCAATCTCATTGGCCCATTCCAAAAGATCCTCAGCCTTTTTCATACCCATCTCATGACCAAGGTACGTTGGGATGCCCTTTGAAGCGGCATATCTCCTGTTGCCGTCCATTATCAGGCCTACGTGGCGTGGAACCTTTTCTTCTTTTATCTCGCCTATGAGCTTTTTCTCATATACCCTATAGGCGGGCCCTAGAATAAAATGTGGTATGTTTTTAGATAGTGATGATATGAACATAGTAATCTAATCATTTTTTATATTTCCTTGATAGCTCGATATAGGACTCTGCATTTTTCTTTATCCTATCGACTGCCTTCTCATCAGTTCTTTTAATAACAATTGCTGGAACTCCAACTGCAATCGAATTGTCAGGGATCTCCATGTTTTCACTCACTACAGCTCCAGCCCCGATTATGCAGTTGTTTCCTATCCTTGAGCCGCTCAATACTGTTGCATTTATGCCTACTAGGACGTTATTTCCAACGACTGCACCATGAACAACTGCACAGTGCCCTATGACAACATTATTTCCAATAATCGCCGGCTTTCCAAAGTCTGTGTGCACTACAGCATTGTCCTGGACATTACTGCCTTCCCCTATCTCTATTCTTTCGATGTCGCCTCTTAAAACTGCAAATGGCCAGATGCTTGAGTCTTTGCCTACCCTTATCTTGCCGTTGATAAATGCCTTTTCATGAACAAAAGCTTCAGAATGTATCTCCATCTCGTCATTTATCATGATTTGTATACGGAAATAATTTAATATAAACCTTTTGTTATTTAATTTAATGGAGATAGAAGAGCTAAAAGAGAAGATTAAAAAGATACGAGAAGAGATTGGCCAGGATATCTCTACAGGCCCCAGGATTAAATGGATTAAGGATGATGAAGTCCTTATAATCTGCGGGTACCACCGCTCAGACAAATCGATGCTTATAGGGCCAGGAGGCTGGGTAGCCGGCAGGCTAAGTGAGGAGATTGGAAAACCTGTCACTGTCATTGAAAGTACTGAAGAGTTAGTGAGTGAGCTAAAGCTTTTGGAATCTCAAAACACGATAGAAAAATTGTTGAAAAAAGCTACAGGGCAAAACAAGGACATTCTTGAATTTTTTAGAGACTATATCCAAAAGAAAAGAAAGACTATTGATAAGGATATTACAGTCGCTGTATCCTATTCAGGGGGCTCTGACAGCACCGCTACCCTTTATCTGTTAAAAGAAATGGGATTTAATGTAATTGCTCTAACTTATTATCCTTCCGATATGATGGTTCCCAAAAGAACAAGGTCTATAATTCAAAATGTTGTTACACATCTTTTAACACCACATGAGTATATAGATGGCGACATCTCAGAGATTGTGAAAGGTGCACTTGAAGGAAGGTACCATCCATGCGGGAGGTGCCACAAACACATGGAAGATGTCATAATTGAAGCTACAA
>CAZUMN010000024.1:4011-8622 GCA_964621955.1 uncultured Thermococci archaeon | reverse complement strand
GCGCACAGGGTATTACGGGAAGTCCGGGCCGGGATATTAGAGTCAAACGAAGGATTGATCTCACTTAGAAGCATATTCAGGTTTGAGAGGGATTAACAAATGGATCTTTCAATAATTTCTGATTATTTTGAATTTGAAAATAATAGATCCCTCTCAAAGAAAGAGGTGTTAGAGTCAAGGAGAAATTTCTTTCTTGATATACAAAAGGAGTTCATAACAACTGATGACGGCTCTCTTTCCCTAAAGTTTCAGGACACGATGCACTCATACATCGGGGCGCTAAAAGAAAGGCTTCATGCATACTCGATTCCTTCAAGGATAGCTGAAAGAAAGAGACTTCTTGACATATGTAGCGGTTTTGGCTACAACGCGCTTTACGCCCTCCACCATAACCCAAAATTAAGGATAGATATGGTGGAAAAGTTCTGGGAGATATCTGCAGTCTCCCTCATAATACCCCTCCCTGAAAACTATTCATTTTTGGCTCCTGAGTTTGAAAGGATAAAGGGTGCTGTAGAAAATAAATTACATGAAATGGGATTAATTAAAAATCTCGCATATGGAAATGACCCGAATCTAAGGCTTCATGTTGGTGAGGCCGAAGATGTTCTTTCCAACATGCAGGATAAATTTGATGTAATATTTTTTGACCCATACAAATCAGAAGTTTCACCTGAACTTTTCACAATAGAGTCTGTAAAGAGCATGGTGGATAGGCTAGAAGAAAATGGTATATTTCTGACGTATCTATCAAACTATGCTATAAGGTCTGCTCTATCTTGCTATCTAAACATTGGAAAAGTTAATCTGCCATTAAAAAAAGTCGAGGGAACGATCGCATCTAGATCCAAAGAAGAGTTACCCATTGATTCTTACGAAGAGAGGATCATTGCATTAACTGAGCTTGGGATACCCTACAGAAAAGCAGAAACTCCAGAAGAGACACTCCTAAAGAGGCTAGAAGAGAGGGCATTTATGAAGAATAAATACCTGCTCCCTTCCTCAAAAAGAAGTATAGTAAATTTTGAAGATGCCTTTTCAGGCAGTGACACCTCTTTAAGAAAAAGACTGGAAGATTTTGGGCTCACAAAAGAATCTTCAGAATATATAATCTGCCCACAAAAAGAGGAGTGCATCTGCAAAAAATGTCAAAAGGGATACGACACGTCAAGTGAAAGAATAAGGGAAATGAGAAGAAGGATTTATGAAATAAAGAATTTTAATCATGAGGCCTATCCATATACTCATTGATCTCGTCTATGTATAACTTCATCTTCTTAAACTGCCTCTTGGTCATTTTTTTCGGATGGACAATCTCGTTTCTAATTTCTGTTAATTCAATCAATCGGCCTTTAATCCAGCCGATGCTTACAAAATAATATTCAAAGACATCCTTCCAGTTGTCTATCTCTTTTTCATTGTTCTTAAAGAGAATTATTGGGAGGTAATGGGAGAAGTCTGTATAAAATAGCGGCGGGTAAACTTCTCTTTTTCTGACGATTGCGTCGTTTTGCCTTTTCAAACAGATTGACTTTATGAAGTTTGGAATTCCTCTATCCCACCAGGAAAGGCCGTACTTTCTTTTTAATGCCTCTAAAATGAACTCTCTCAAATTATTTTCAAATTCTGAGACCATAGAATAAGCGTCCTCGTTTGTGAAGTCATCTTCAAGATTCTTTGCTTTTCTCTTTTCAAGTGCTTTGTTTATCGCTTCAAGGAGGTCTTCTGTCCTTATTGGCTTATTAATAAGGTAGTCATCTCCACCCTCTCTAAGTGTTTCAACTGCTAGCTCCTCTGAGCCGTAGGCTGTCATGACTATTATGGGGATGTCAATATCTTTTTCTCTGACCCGTTTCAAAACGTCAATCCCTGATATCTTTGGCAGCATTATATCGAGAAGTATAATATCATAATCGTTATTAGTAATCTTGTTTAGGGCCTCTTCGCCATCAACGGCAACTTCAATTTCTGTTGCAACTGACTTTATCATCGCCTTGATAAGTTTTACATTATCTGCTGTGTCATCAACAATTAATATTTTGCTCATTCTTCTTCCTCTGCCTCTATTGGTATTTCAAATATAAAAATTGACCCCTTTCCAGGTTCACTTTCTGCCCAGATGAGTCCGCCATGGAGCTCTACATAATGTTTGGAAATTGAAAGCCCAAGCCCTGTACCGCTATAGGCTTTAGTCTCAGAGCTGTCAATTTGCCTGAACTCATCGAATATTATGTCTAACTCCTCTTTTTTGATCCCTATGCCTGTATCTTCAATTTCTACCCTTACATGGTCATCTATTTTAAAAGCCCTTACTGCAATCTTTCCTTCTTCGACATTGAATTTTATGGCGTTTGTCAAAAGATTTAGTAAGACTTCAATAATCTTGTCCTCATCGGCAACGACATTCTCGACATCCCGGACATTTAATGAAATCCAGATATTCTTATCCTTTGATAAAGGTGAAACTATTTTTAAAGTTTTATTGATTGCGTCCTGTAAATTAAACTCCGTAAGGTAAAGCTTTGATTTTCCAGCATCAAGCCTTGATAGCTCTAGGATGTCATTTATAAGTTTCAAAAGGATCTCACCATTTCTCAAAATAGTTTCAAGGTAATCGGCCTGCTCCTCATTTAGCTTGGCCTCATTTAATACTACTTCTGAGAATCCTATAATTGATGTAAGCGGAGTTCTAAGCTCGTGTGTTATGTTTGCTAAGAATTGTGATTTTAGTTTGTTCGCCTCTGATATCTTTTTGTTCAGCTCTACTAGCTCTATATTAGTCTCGGATAACTTCTTATTCGCCTTCTGGAGCTCAAGTGTTCGCTCTTTAACTTTTCTTTCAAGGTCTTCATAGGATTTTTTGAGGTCCTTTGACATATCACCAAAGGCTTTTGCAAGTTCTCCTACCTCATCCTCGCTATCAATATCTATTTTTGGATTTAAGTCCCCTTTTGCAAGGCTTCTTGATGCATAGACAAGCTTTCTAAGCGGCCTTGTAATTCTATCTGCCATTATAACCCCAAAGAACACGGCTATGATAATTGTTGACATTACAATAAGAATAAAGCTATTTTCAAAAATGGATATAGGCTCAAATAGCGTTCCTGTTGAGTACGTCACCACAACAATCCAGAAGTTATTTTTGTCAGTTGAAGATGGAAAAACTGGTGAATATGCGATTATCTGATTCGTACCTTCTGAGATTGTACCGCTTGTGCCGGATAGTATCTTTAGAAATCCCTCGGCCCTATACTGGTCGATAAAGCTTTCTCCAGCATAAAAAGGATTGGATAAGCTCGAGGTTCCAACCTTCGAAATGTAATAACCCTGCTTGTTCAAAATGAAGGTGTTTAGATTTGACCTTGCAGCAAGCTCTAATATTGGGCTCAACACCCTCTGTGCGGGGAAACTGATAAGGACAATCCCTCTTTTAATGCCGTTTGAGTCAAAGACTGGTTTTGCATAACTAACGATTAGGTCCCCCGACTCTGTTGTTATGGTGGATGTTAGGTCAAGAGAGGAAACATACAATTGCCCTTTGTCAAGCGTCATAGTTTTTAGGAAATACTCTTCGTCAGAAACATCGTAAAGGGCTGAGGTCGTTGCAATAAAGGTCTGATTCCAATTATAGACTACTTTAACAACTTCTTTTCCAGATTCGTCTATATAGACAACACTAGAGTAGGCTTTTTTGGAATTTGCAAAGTTATAGAACTCTTCTATAAGGCGTTCCCTATAGATTATATACTCAATGACCGACCTCCTGTTCTTGGCATCAGCCAAAGCTCTTAATGATGCGGACTGACTTAAAAAATCAATATCGCTTTCGGCAACACCCAGGGATTTTTCTATCTCCTTTGCAGTAATCTCAGCCTGCTGCTCAACGACCTTCAAGGCGTCATTTTCGAGATAATCAATTGTAAAATTAATACTGTAAAAACCGATAGCCATAACTGGTACCAAAAGTACTATAAGGTATGTAGCTATGAACTTGTTTCTAATTCTTCTCAAAAAAGGTATACTTATCATCTACCAAGACCCTCTTATCAAAGTAATCCTTCGTGGTTTTTAAATCTTGTTGGGGATTTATACTATATAACATTATTTTTTTATTTCCTTTCATCTAATGTAATTATATTTATATTTAATAAGTTTATCTTTATATATGAGAAATATCTCCAAATTGTAAAGGTGACATTTTTGAAAAATCCGGTCTGGGAAAACATAGGTTCAAAGTACGCCCATACTACAATGGCGCATCCCTGTTTTAATGAAAAATCGCATTTTACAGTCGGAAGAATTCATCTGCCAGTTGCACCCAAATGCAATATTCAGTGTAACTACTGCACCAGAAGCATCAACAAGTGCGAGTTTAGGCCTGGCGTTTCTGCGTGCATTATGAGCCCACAAGAAGCACTAGATAGATTAGAGCAGGCCTTGAAAGAGACTGAAAATCTAAAGGTTGTGGGCATAGCAGGGCCGGGCGAGTCACTTGCAAATGATGCTACATTTGAAACGTTAAAGCTCATAGACGAAAAATATCCAGAACTCATAAAGTGCCTTTCAACTAACGGGCTAATGTTAAAGGAGAGGGCAGGGGAGCTAGCAGAG
>CAZUMN010000024.1:0-3911 GCA_964621955.1 uncultured Thermococci archaeon | reverse complement strand
GCTGACCTCATGAATCTAATACCTTTAATCCCGTTAAACATGTTCAAGGATTTAAGGCCACCTACATGTGAAGAGATTTCTGGGGCTAGGGCAAAGGCGGAGAAATACCTGCCACAATTCAAGCTCTGCAAGCAGTGCAGGGCTGACGCTGTTGGAATACCAGGGCACAATAGCGACTACCACAAGGAAAAAAGGCTTGATTCGGAGTATTTTCACGGCTAGTTAAATTTTTAAATTGATTTATATTTTTTTCAAAGGAGGTGAATGCATTGATAACAAAGGATATGTCAATAGGGGAAATAGTAGAGCAATACCCAGAAACAGTTCCTGTCTTTATGGCACACGGGCTTGGGTGCATTGGATGTGCAATTGCCCAGTTTGAGACTTTAGAGGAAGGGGCAATGGCCCATGGGATTGACGTTGAGGTACTTGTACAGGATCTAAACAAATCAGTAAAAAATTAATTTTTTATTTTAAATATCTTTTTTACAAATAATTTAAAAAGAACTAAACTAAGTTTTCTCTAATGAAGGCATTAAAGCTAAAAGATGGAGTTTTCTGGGTTGGGGCTATAGATTGGAACCCACCTAAGTTTGGATATTCCCTTTCAAAAGGTACCACGTATAACTCCTATGTAATTCTAGATGAAAAGACCGCTTTAATTGACACTGTAAAGCATGGATTTACCCAAGAAAATATCTCAAGGATAAACGAAGCCACTAAAACATCTGATATAGATTACATCATAATCGGAAACTATCATATGGACCATTCCGGGAGCCTCCCCTTCCTTATGAAGAGGGCAAAGAATGCAACTATTGTTGCAACAAAAGAATCCAAAAAGGCAATTGAGAAGTACCACGGAGGAGAATGGAATTTTGAGATTGTAGGGGATGGGGATTGCCTAAAACTTGGGGAAAGAAAGCTCTTATTCACTGAGTTTGAAATCGGTGGAAATAATATTCTCCTGACTTACTCAGAACACGATAATATTCTTTTTTCCGAAGACCTTTTTTCTCAGCACACTGCATCTAAAGATAGGCTCGATACGTCAAGTGAAAAGCAGGAAAATGACGCGCTTTCCTATTTTGTTAATTATCTAATGCCAATTCAAAGACTGCCTGATCTGGATTTCAATGGTATAGAGATTTTAGCACCAAACCACGGCGTTATTTGGCGTCAAAATAAAGGTAAGATCATTAAAAAATATCAAAGCTGGATTAAAGGTGAATCAAAAAACAAGGCCGCAATACTGTATTCAAGCATCTGGCGAGGAACTGAAAAGATGGCTTATGCGATAGCTGATGGAGTTTCAAGCACCGGCATTGATACCGAGGTAATAAACTATGAAATGTGCGATCTAGGATACATCTTAACAAAGCTTTTTGAATCCAAAACAGTTGCAATAGGTTGCCCATCCTTCAAAGGAGGCGTGCCGCCTGAAATTTCAAAAATTATATCTTTAATTGAACTATCAGGATTAAAGAATAAGTATTTGGCGCTGTTTTCATGCTATTCTGATATGACTAGCCCTATCAATCATCTATTAAAATTAGTTTCAAAGATTGATTTCAAATTATTTGATAATCCTTTAGAAGTTCAATATGCACCAAGTGAGAAGGAATTAGCACTATGCTTTGAGCTAGGCAATAGGCTAGGCGAAAAGACTAAAAATAATAAAGGATAATAGGGTATTATGGAAAAAGATGAGAGGGTAAAAATAATTGAAACTGCAATCGAAGCAGAAAAGGAAACATTGAGGACTTACATCAAGTCTGCAATAAAAGTTTCAAACGTTGTCGGGAAGAATATGTTCTTAAAGCTAGCTCTTGATGAGATGAAACACCGAGAAATCTTAGAAACTGCACTAAAAGCCCAGCTTGAAGGAGGAAAGTGCATATTCCATGAAGTAGAAAAAAATGAGATCACTAAAATTGTTCCTAATGTTGAACAGGAAATTGATAAGTCAGTTAATCTCGGCCAGGATGACCTCGCTGTTCTGATGCTGGCACAAAAAGTTGAGAAGAACGGGATAGAGTATTATAAAAATTGTATAAGAAATTCCTGGGATGAGGAAGCCAAAAGAATGTTCTCATACCTTGTAAGAATGGAGGAAGAACATTTTTCTCTGATTCAGACGCAAATTGATTATATCGAGGGAACAGGATACTGGCTTGGGATAAGAGAATTTACTCTTGATGACTAGCTATTTGAAATCTCTTATCAATGATTCTAAGTCACCAAATCTTACCTTCTGCTTGCAAAGAGATGGCAGATAAATCGCGGCCTTTCCAGAATTAGTTGCTGTTTTTTGATACATCTCCTCAATAGGAGTTACAACCATGCAAGTGTCTGCCAAGAGCTTTGCATACTTTTCTATTTCTTGTGCTATACCTGTTCTTTCAAGCTCATTTTTGACATATCGTGAAGTACATATCCATATATCGCCCTTGAATCTTCTGCCTTCCTTTTTGAAGATGTCTAAAGCTTCCTTCACTTCTCCGACTGAACAATGAGGGCAGCCTATACATATTAGTTCCATATCATCCGAAGAATTAAGCTTGCACTTGCTTTCTTCAATCTCTTCTTTTCCTACCTCTATTTTCTCTAAGCTATCATCGATAGCTTTGCTGTACTCAGGTGTCAAATCTTCAACGTGGTACAGTGCAACTGAGCCAGAAGCCGCCATAGAAGCCCCTAAAGATTTCAGCTTGTCAGAGTCTAGTTCTAGATTCTTGAAGTAAGGGATTTTGTTTCCAATAATCGAGCCAACATAATTTCCCAGTGCTCCAACATCTGAAAATGTCTTTATGCTTGCCTTAACATCAATTATTATTCCGGCCTTTCTATTTTTTTCAAGATGCAATCCATAGTTTGGGGTCTTTCCTATTATGCTTGAGGCAAGAGATGATGGCCCACCTTCCCTATTGCTCTTTGCACCAAGCACTGAGTTCGCAAATGAAACTGCAGAGGATTCACTCCATGCAACATGCTCTCCACAATTTGGCCTATTGCCAATTAGATAGGGGGTGCAAGTGCAGCTGCAATCTATCCCCATCTTTAGATAGGCATCAAGGATATCAAGCTGCTTTTTGGCAAACTCTTTTTTTATCCCCATCCTCTGCCATTCTGTTGAATCCATGCCTATGGGATTTAATGTGGCTTTTACCTTAACCTTAGAGCTCCTTGCAAACTCAGACACAAAGAAAAGTCCTGCATCGCCTATTGTTTTGTAAGATGCACCTGCTATCTGGCATGATGAAACAGGGATTAGCTTATCTGCGCCATAGATATCCCCTAGCGAGGCTAAAATCTCCATGGACTTTTGAGCTGCATATCCCTCTTCCCCGTTCAATATGCGCTCCTCTTCCTTAGAAAGGTACATACCATCTTATTTTATCATAATGTTATAAATCTTTGGAAGTTATTTAATATCTATACTTGAATACAAGTCATAGAAAACATGCCTAAGATAAATCTCCTCGCTTTTTTTCATCGTAAATCACAACTAAATCTTTCATGACTTTATCCTTAATATAAGGGCTTAAATTTCCCTCTGTGACAAGATCTATCTTTTTACCCAAAACATCAGCCAAATCGAGCTCTATTCCAACCATTTCGAATAGGCTTTTTACTTTACTAAATTCTACCAGAACATCAATATCGCTATCGGGCCTTTCCTCTCCTCTTGCAACTGATCCAAATAAGCCAATTTTTTTAGCGCCGTGCTTTGTTAGAAAAGAAACAAGTGTTTTGTTTCTTTCTGAAGGATTCATAAAATAAAATATGCTAGTCTTGTATTTATAGATAATGGTTTATATTGTATCTCAAACTGATATCTCTTTAGTTGAATCCTCTCTGCTCCTTCTTCTTCATGTAGAGTGTCCTAAAGCTTCCTATCTCGGCATAGT
>CAZUMN010000023.1:0-14661 GCA_964621955.1 uncultured Thermococci archaeon | reverse complement strand
TTCCCCCAGGAACACCTTTTGAAAAACTTCCAGACGATTGGACATGCCCCGTATGTGGTGCAAGTAAGAGCCAGTTCGAAAAACAGGAGGATTGATTTTGATGACTCCAAGGACAATTAAAGAGGGTATATACTGGGTTGGATTCATTGATTGGGATAGAAGGCTCTTTGATTCACTAATTCCAACGCCACATGGTACTACGTATAATTCCTATATGATAAAGGGTAGTGAAAAGACGATGCTAATAGATACATCAGATTTTGGTAAAGAGAATAATCTTTTGACTGCAATCGAGATGACTGGTACAAAGAAGATAGATTACATTGTATCAAATCATGCCGAGCAGGACCATTCTGGATCTCTGCCAAAGATTTTAGAGAAGTACCCAGAAGCTAAAATAATTACAAATGCTAAGTGCAAAGAATTGATAGAGTCTTTTCTATTGATTCCTAGCGAAAAGTTCATAGTTGTAAAGGATAATGAAGAAATTTCTCTAGGCGATAAAACTATCCAGTTTATGATCGCGCCTTGGGTCCACTGGCCAGACACAATGTTTTCTTATTTAAAAGAAGATAGAATCCTTTTTTCCTGTGATTTCTTAGGATCTCATTATGCCTCAAGTGAGCTGTTCGTTCCAGATGAAAAAGAAGTTTATCTTTCGGCAAAAAGATATTACGCCGAAATAATGATGCCTTTCAGGGCAATGATAAAAAAACACCTTGAAAGAATAGATAAATTAGACATTGATATAATTGCCCCAAGCCACGGCCCCCTTTATGATAAGCCTTCATTTATTATTGAAGCCTACAAGGATTGGTCCGGCGATTCGGTCAAGAATCAAGTTATCATACCCTATGTATCGATGCACGGGAGCACCAAAGTTATGGTAGAATGCCTTACTGAAGCTTTAACCAAGAAGGGAATAGAAGTAAAACTGTTCAATCTTGAAATTGCCGATGCTGGTGAGCTTTTAATGTCACTAGTTGATGCTGCAACTATCGTAGTTGGAGCTTCTACAATGTTAGTTGGCCCACATCCTCTTGCTTATTATGCAACGTATCTTGTTAATGCTGTCAGACCTAAAACAAGGTTTGTTTCAATAATCGGATCTTATGGTTGGGGCGGAAACACAGTTGAAGTCCTAAAAGGATTGATTTCAAACATTAAGGTTGAATTAGTTGAGCCGGTATATATTAAGGGCTATCCAAAAGAAAATGACTTCAAATCGCTAGACAAGCTAGCAGAGGAGATAAATAAAAAACATAAAGAAATAGGATTATGATGAAATTATAATTATGTCTAGAGGGATTTTATGCAAGAAAAAACTAAGAAAAATTTAATGGAAGCATTTGCCGGAGAATCGCAGGCAAATAGGAAATATCTTGCTTTTGCAAGTAAAGCTGCCCAAGAAGGCTACCCAGGTATTGCAAAATTATTTAGGGCTGCGGCTGCTGCAGAAACTGTACATGCACACAGCCATCTTAGGGCGCTAGGCGGTATTAACACAACAAAGGATAATCTAAAGGAAGCGATCTCTGGAGAAACTCATGAATTTGTAAGCATGTACCCCAAGATGATAGATGAAGCTAAAGCAGAAGGGGAGAAGATAGCTGAGAAATCTTTTGCTTTTGCTAATGAAGTAGAGCAGATCCATGCAGGATTATATAAAAAAGCTCTTGACAACCTAGACAACTTTCCAGAAAAAGATTACTATGTTTGCAGTGTCTGTGGTTACACGGTTGCAGATGAAGCCCCAGAAAAATGCCCAGTTTGTGGTGCAATGAAAAAAGCATTTAACAAAGTAGATTAATCTATTATTTTTATTTATTAAAAATAAATATATCAATCAACGGAATTCAAAGCCATTTGCTCTTCAAGTGATTCAAGCTTTATCCTTATATCTTCTTTTTCAGTCCTTACTGCAATCAGTGAATAGAGGCCTTTTATTCCTTTAATAGGGCCGATTTTTTCTACCTCAAGATTTCTCAATTCTTCGTTGTCAGTCACTTTTGTTTTAACAAGGATGTCCCATTCACCCGAAATCTCATGGACTTCAAGCAATTCATCAATCATTGCAAGCTCTTTCGAGATCCTCCCAATGTCCTTAATACTATCAATTGAGACTCTTATCCAAGCAGTTGTAAGTTTACCGCATTTTTTTGCATCTAGTAAAGGAACTATCCCTTTAATTATACCAAGTTGCCTAAGCCTTCTTGTTCTATCATAAACTGTAGATTCGGCCGCCCCTATTTTCTTTGAAAGATCTTTATAAGAAATAGTTGCATCTTTTTGAAGTTCAGTCAGGATGTCTTTATCCAGATTATCTAATTTAATTGGTTGTTCTGATGCCATTTTATCACTAATTCCGTTTTGTATTAATTAATAATTATAAATTTAAATATTTTTCGGATAAAAATTATTTAAGCTCGTTTTCTTTAAAAGAGAAATAACTTGATTTATGCCAAGTGATTTATTTGTGAATCCAGCTTAGTACCACAGATACCAGGAATTTAAGTTCAGAAGATTTTTTCGAAATACTGGTGGGCTTATGCTTCCAAAGGATAGAAACAAAAAATATCCCGAGTATGGCATAATGTGTTAAAATTCTCAGTTTGCTAGATTTAGTCTTGGAGTAGAATTTAGAGAGATTATGCATCGATTTCATTGTGATTCTAGTTCCAATGCCAATTTTTCTAGGTTCGTCCATTAGTTTCAGCTTTTGAGTTTATACATATCTAAAAATTAAAACTAACATATAAAATTTATTATTCAAAAAGAAAAGAAGTAGGGGCCGGGGCCGAGATTTGAACCCGAGTCATGGGATCCACAGTCCCATAGGATAACCAAGCTACCCCACCCCGGCCATCAGAAAACCTAAAGTCAGGATGTTTATAAATGTTATGGGAGTATCCTTTCAACAAGCCATTTTGGATCAAAAGGCTCTAGGTCGTCGTATCCTTGACCCGTTCCGATAAAAAGAATAGGTTTGCCCGTAATATAACTTATTGAAAGAGCAGCACCGCCTCTAGAATCGGCATCAACTTTAGTTAATATTGAACCATCAAGGCCAATTTCTGAAAACTTTGTTGCTTGCTCTGCTACAGCATTACCTGCAAGAGAATCCCCAACAAATATTTTCATGTCAGGATTTGATACCCTAACTAATTTCTTCATTTCATCCATCAAATTTCTATTCATTTCTGAGCGGCCTGCAGTATCTATTAGAACAACATCTATTCCTCTAGCCTTTGCATGATTTATTGCATCGAATGCAACGGCTGCTGGGTCAGCGCCATAATTATGCTTTATTACCTTTATCCCGATGTTTTCAGCATGCAGGCAAAGTTGCTCAATTGAACCCGCCCTGAAAGTATCCGATGCCGCTATCACAACTTTGTATCCCTTATCATTTAATAATTTACCAAATTTTGCAATGGTTGTGGTCTTGCCTGTTCCATTGAAGCCAACAAATGCTATTGAGAATATTTCTCCTGCTTTCTTCTTTTTATCAATTTCTTTAAAAATATTATATTTTTTGTATTCAAGTATCTCAGTCAAAGTTTCTTCTACAGCTATTTTTACAAAATCTTTTTTATTTGAAGTTAATCCAATCTTTTCTCCAGTAAGTTTCTTCTTCAGTTCATTGACAATCTTCTCAGAAACAGCCATAGAAACGTCACTTTCAAGAAGTGAAAGTTCAAAATCTTCTAGAATTTTATTAAGGTCTTTTTCAGTTATCTTCTTGGAGCTAACTCCATCTACAAGACCTGAAAATTTATTTTTTAAAGAGTCGAACAACAGTATCAGCTCATAAAAGGGACTTTATTATATCAACATCCCTAATAATCCCTATTAATCCACCCTCGGCATTAATGATAGGTATTTGTTCAATGCTATTTTTTCTCATCTCTTTTGCACATTTACTGACGGTTGTTTTTCTTGAAACTGTTACAAGTTCAGTTGACATTACATCCTTTATTGGTTTTAAAGGGAGTGTGAGCTTCTTTGAAACTATATGCAAGGCATTTTTAGGCTCCCACGCCCAATCATCACCTTCACCTGAAATATTAAGCTCAGTGGTCTTAAGTTCGTCTAGGAATTCCCCAGAAGACATTATATCCTGGGTATCTACAATTCCCACTATTCCGCCATCATTTCCCAAGACCATGAAAAAATTGGATTTGCTGTAAACCATAATCATAAGTGCAGACCTCAAGGGAGTATCCTGCCAAATGCAAGGCACTTCTTCTTTCATATATTTTTGACAAGTATCATTTAGATCAAGTTTTGAAATACCGTTCATTACAATATCCCTAACGGCCACAACACCCATAAGCTTCCCATTAGAAATAACAGGAAGTCTTGATAGATTATTATCTAAAAGAATTTTAGCAACTTTTTTTATCCCGTCTCCTTCTTTGACTGATTTAAAATTCCTACTCATTACTAAAGCTATCTGATCTTCATTGGGGTTTTTTATTATATCGTCCAAGGAAATGATCCCAACAAGCTCTTTTTCTTTGTTTATGACTGGTAAATCTGGCTTCTTGTATTTTTGCATTTTTTCGAGGGCTTCATTTACTGTTGCTGGTATGGTCACCGAAATTACATCTCTAACCATTACTTCTTCTACTTTTATCATAATATCACGAAACAATTTAGTGGGCAGAACGTGCTTTAAGATAAAGTAAGGTATATAAAGCTTTTTATATTTGTTTTAAGGCGGGATAATCATGAATATTAAAGATGTTGTTTCTATTTATAGTATTGCAGTTGGGACTCTAATGGTGTTAATGTGGTCATTTTTATACTTTTCAAGTGCTATACCAGAACTATCGCAAGAGCCTTATAGAATACTTATGCATTTAATAGGTGAAATTACAACTGCATTTGTATTAATAGTATCAGGTACAGGACTATATTTTAAAAGAAAATGGGGATATCATTTATATCTTTTAGGAAATGGAATGCTGGTCTATACTTTAATAGTAAGCCCCGGTTACTATCTACAAAATAAGAATCTAGTATTTGTATTTATGTTCTTCTTGCTATTCATTATGACTATTATACTACTTGTTTCTTTTGTAAAACAAGCTAGAAGGTGGATAAATGAAGATTGGAGTATGCGGGATTAGTTGTGAAAAATGCCCGAAAATGACTAGAAAACAATGCCCTAATGGAGATAGAGGATGTATACCAAAAGAGAATAAGTTTTGCAAGATAGCAACTTGTGCTTATGAGAGGAAAATAAATCTTTGTTTTGAATGCCCGGATTTTCCTTGTGAAATAACAAAGTCTGGGCCAATAAGTTATGGGTACTGCCAGTATCTAGCAAGTAAAAGATAAATGGCCATTATTTTTATTTTTACCTAAGTATTTATTAACTAAATATTTATATTAAAATCAATGGGATGGAAAGAGAGAAAAAACGTTAGAAAAAAAGTAGCTTCTGAGCGTATAAAAGAACTTCTTAAGTCCTCAGAGTTACATAAAAATGATGAAATTCTATCATCAAATTCTATAAAAACAGCTGTGGCAATATCTAGGCGCCATAAAATAAGAATACCTTCCAAATTTAAGAGAAAATTCTGTAAGAAATGCTTCACTGTTTTTATCCCAAATAAAACGGTAAGAGTTAGAACGGGAAAAGGGAAAGTAATATTTACCTGTTTAAATTGTGGTAATATAAAAAGAATACCTTACCTTAAAGAAAAGAAAATTCATAGTAATATAAAAATAGAGAGCTAGATGCTTTGAATTGTATACTTTTTCTCAAATCAGAGCGATAACTCACCCTCAACTATATCAAATATTACTTTTTCAACACCTATTGGACTTCCATCTAATACTTCAAGAGCATTATCTATCTTCTTTTCCTTGTCAGAATAAAGAGTGTAAAGATCTTGACCCTTTGTTACTTTCTCACCTTTTTCAACATGGAAGTAAATTCCGGCACCCTTGTCATCTGGCGCCCCGCACGCCCTAGCAATCATATTTATCATTCGTGTGTCTATAAAGTCTATTCTTCCCTCAATTTCTGATTTCACTGTATGTTTATACGTTCCCACAGGGATATCTTCTGGTTTAATTTTAGGGTCTCCTCCCTGCTCAGCTATAATCTCCCTAAACTTAGATAATGCTTTTCCGCTATCAATCATTTTTTCTGCAATCTCTTTTCCTCTTCCTCTTTGCGCCTTGCCGCCCATTTCAAATAGTAATCCGGCTATTTCACATGACTTTTCTCTTAAATCTTGCGGCCCTTTACCATCCAGTACATTTAAAACATCAATTGCTTCAAGTGCCGGCCCAATTCCTCTCCCTACAGGTTTTCCCCCGTAGGTTATCATGCATTTTATTTCCATCCCAAGTCTCTCGCCAAGGTCAATAAAATCTCTTGCAAGTTTTCTTGCCACTTCCATGTCTTTAATCTTAGCATTTTTACTTACAGGTATATCTATAACTACTTTTTCAGACCCTGATGCTTTTTTCTTTGCAAGAATACTGGCAAGAAGTAAAGATTGAGGATCTAATCCCAGAGGATTTCGTATTTTTATCAATTTATCATCGGCTATTGCTAAATCAACACCACCGCCCCATACTATGCAACATCCTATTTTTTCGACAATCCTTTCGATTTCATCTTTGTGGAAACTGACGTCACAAAGTATTTCCATTGTGTCAGTTGTTCCAGCTGCGCTTGAAATTGCTCTTGAAGATGTTTTAGGGATTGTTAAACCTGCGGCACCTAAAATAGGAACCATGACCATAGTCGTCCTATTGCCTGGTACCCCACCTATGCAATGTTTATCAAAAACAGGTTTTCTTTTAATATCTAGAGTCTGACCTGTGTTTACCATACTTGTAATTAGATTAATTACTTCTTCATTAGAAAGTCCTCTTGTATAAATTGCAGACACAAAAGCGGAAAGCTCGACATCGCTTAATCTGTTTTCAACTGTGTCTTCTATAATATCTAATATTTCTTCTTTAGCTAAAGAAAGGCCATCTAATTTCTTCTTTATGAAATGAACTGAATCTGGAGGAGGGGCTAGTGTTACCTCGGCGTTAATACTGCATGACAAATCTAATTTTCTACAAAGATATTCATAGAGCCCAACTTCACCTTTTGCAACTACTTTTTCTGTCAGATCTACAACAGCAACAAACTCTTCCCCTCCCAATTTTACATTGACTCTGCCTAATCTTCTGACCCCAAGAAACTTAGCATCGTCTTTATGCATTAGAACAAGCGGATAATCTGTCGCTTCAATATCAAGTATTTTAATTTTTAATAACACAAAAATCTCCTTAAAAGAAGAATAATTAAGAGTATTTATAATTAACCCTAAATAAATTATAAAAAATTAAAATCTAAGTTCCTGACTCCCATGATGAGAGATATTTTTCCTGTTCCTTTGTCAAGGTGTCAATTGAAATGCCCATTGATTTTAACTTCAAAGTGGCTATTCTTCTATCAATATCTAAAGGTACAGAATATACTTTATTCTCAAGCTTTTTCCCATCCTTAGAAAGATACTCTGCAGACAAAGCTTGATTTGCAAAACTCATATCCATAACTGATGCAGGATGGCCCTCGGCAGCGGCAAGATTAATCAGTCTGCCTTCTCCAAGAAGGTATATTTTCTTACCTTCTTTTAAGGTATATTCTTCCACAGAATCCCTAACTGTTCTTTTAGAAGTTGATAGTTTTTCTAATGTGTTGATATCAATTTCAACATTAAAGTGACCTGAGTTCGCAACTATGGCGCCATTTTTCATGTTCTTAAAATGTTCTTCTCTGATCACATGAGTATTGCCTGTTACAGTAACAAAGATATCCCCAATTTTTGAAGCTTCTTCCATTTTCATGACCTGGAATCCGTCCATAGTTGCTTCAATTGCTTTTATAGGGTCAATTTCGGTGATAATGACTTTTGCGCCCATTCCTCTTGCCCTCATAGAAACTCCTTTTCCACACCAGCCATACCCAGAAACTACAAAGTTTTTCCCAGATAACAAGATATTTGTAGCTCTGATAATGCCATCAAGCGTGCTCTGCCCTGTTCCATATCTGTTATCAAAGAAATGTTTAGTCATCGCATCATTTACAGCTATAATAGGATATTTTAATACCCCTTCTTTTTCCATACTTTTGAATCGGATTACTCCCGTTGTAGTCTCTTCGGTACCGCCTATTATCCCAGGAAGGGCATCACTTCTTTCCTTCATTATCGTAGACACTAGATCTCCCCCATCGTCCATTGTAATGTTTGGTTTGGCATCCAATACCTTATTTAGATGATCATAGTATGTATCTCTATCTTCCCCTCTAATGGCAAAAACAGAAATCCCGTAATCCTTTACAAGTGAAGCAGCAACATCATCTTGAGTGCTCAAAGGGTTTGAAGCACATAGAAAAACTTCAGCGCCCCCTTCTTTTAAAGCGATCATGAGATTTGCAGTTTCAGTTGTAACATGGAGACAGCATCCAATTTTGTAACCTTTAAGAGTATTTTTTCTTTTAAATTCGTCTTTAATCAGTGCTAATACGGGCATTTCCCTCTGTGCCCATTCAATTCTCATCCTTCCTTTCTCGGAAAGTGAGAGGTCTTTCACATCGTATAGCATCTATCCACCTAGAAAACCTATCAAAGAAAGATTTATAAATGATTGTATTCGGATTTGTATACGTGAGTTAATGAGAAAGTACATTTTTGGACTTATTTTAATAGGATTGTTACTCCTTTCAGCAGGATGCGCTATTGAAAAGAAAGTGGAGAAAGGAGATACGGTAAAAGTTGATTATGTTGGAAAACTTCAGGATGGAACAGTTTTTGACACATCTATATTAGAAGAAGCAAAAAATGCAGATATTTACAATGAGAATAGAATCTATGAGCCTCTGACATTAAAAGTAGGAGACGGGTCGACTATACCTGGATTTGAAAATGGATTATTGGGAATGAAGGAAGGCCAGACAAAGACCATTTCTATACCCCCAGAACAGGCTTATGGCCCTAAAGACCCAAACTTAATCGGAAATTTACCAAAAAAAATAGATGAAATTCTTAAAATAGAAGAACAGTCAAGATTTGATGAAATCCCAAGAACTTTCAAAGCAACAACAAGTGCATTTGTTACTCGATATGGGGCTCAGCCCGTTGTAGGTATGGTTATAGATCTAGTTGGGTGGCCAGGACAAGTTATTCAGGTTTCTGGAACTGAGGTTGTTATAGAAAATAAACCAGAGATTGGAGAATCCGTAACTAATGAAGTTATTACATATACTGTAACAGATATCACGACGGATAACATAATAGTTAGATTAGACCCTCAAATTGGAGATGTATGGACCACATATTTTGGCGAATCGACAGTTCTTGAAGTTTCAGACAAGACAATTAAATTAGAAAACAGACCAAAAAAACAAATTGAGACACCTTATGGAATCGCATATTCTATTGAATCAAAAGATTCGTATACTATTAAATTAGATCCTAAAGTAGGAGATACTATTGTATTAGGAGACCAAATAGGATTAGTTACACAAGTAAACAGTGACGATTATGTTGTTGACTTAAATGACCGTCTTGCCGGCGAAACTCTATTCTTTACAGTAACAACTATAATCATCGAAAAAGGAAAGGAAACAGGATTCTTTGAAAAATACAGACTTTTTATATTTGGTAGCCTTCTAATAGTCGTGTTTGCAGCTGCATATGTCTTCATGACAAAGTTCTATTCCAAAGAAGAAAAAGAGAAGAAGAAAGAGAAACCAAAAACAAAGAAAACAAAGGCAGTCAAAGAAGAAATGAATGGCGAGCTAAAAGAACTTGCATCAACAGTTGAAGAAGTCCAAAAAGGACTTGACACTAAGAAAGAGGCTAAAGCCAAACCAAAGAAACCTAAAGCCAAGAAAAAGACTTCAAAGAAGAAAAAAGAGTGATACTTTTTAAGGTGAAAATCTAAGATGAAATTTAATAAAAAATTTTTATTTTTAATATTTGCTATTTTTGCCCTTATAATTGCAACAATTGGTTGTAATGTGGATTTGAGTGATATTGGAATATCCTCCGAAAAGGGCGGGGTAACTAGTAGCGGAGAAATTGATATTTTAAAAGCCAAGCTTTCTGCATATGAGTCACAAGAGTCTTTGGAAAACAAGGAAATACAAAAACTAAGGGAAGAAATTGATAGAATAAAGAATCAGAACATCCCTATTAATGGAAATATAGCAGTAGTTAGAATATTTGGAATATTAGATCAGGAAGATGTACTGCCAATTACTGCACAGTTACGAAAACTTGCAGAAGACCAAGAAGTCGGTGGCGTCGTTTTATGGATTGACAGTCCAGGTGGTGGAGTTTCCGCAGTGACAGAAATTTATGATGAAGTTCAGAGACTAAATATGCGAAAACCTGTAGTTGCTTATGTAGGCGGCGTTGCAGCTTCTGGTGGCTATTACTTAGCAGTTGCAAGTGACAAAATAATAGTAAAACCTGACGCTACATTAGGGAGCATTGGCGTAATATACGTTCATGAGGATTTAACAGAATACTTCAAAATGTTTGGTATAAAGATAGAAGTAATAAAAACTGGTGAAGATAAAGACCTTGGAGCTTCCTGGAGGCCATTGTCAAACGATGACCGAGAGAATATCAAACAGATGATTAATGAGGATTTTGATAGATTCATTTATGTTGTTTCTAAGGGGAGAAATCTCTCAATTGAAGAAGTCCTAGAATATTCTGACGGAAATGTGTGGAGCGGAACACAAGCTGTTTCTTATAAACTCGCAGATAGAGTGGGTACTCTTGATACAGCCATAGAAGAATTGAAAGTAACTGCTGGACTTAAGAATCCCAAAGTATCATTTTTCCAGATTGCAGATGATGGTAGCATCTCAAATATGAGCTATGAGTATATGAGATACCAATACGAGCCGTCTATAAGTATTCAAAAGAAGTAAAAATTTTTTCAAAGAAATCAGTATCTACAACTAAAACTCTTTTATCAGTGACAATGTCATCGATATACCCTTTCCAGTACACCACTATACCGGGACCGAAAAGAGAGATATAATGTTTTAATTGTTTATTATAGTCCTGTTTAAACTCTATGTAGTCGCAAAAACTAGCCTTGCTTTCAAACCAGAATACTTTTCTACCCCTTATCTTAATCGGTTTTTTTAATAGAAAGTCTGGAGTTTTACCGGAGCCCAGTTTTCGTAAATCGTCTTCTCTTAGAAATTGAATTTCTTTTTTATCTAGGTAAACTTTTAACATCTCTTCGCCATTTTTACCGTTTTCTCTCTGAATTTTAGAAGATTGGGGAGAATAAGCGATATCAACTTCAATTGCTTTTAGGATCTCATTTTTAATTCTTTCATCCTCGATAGAATCGGGATTATGCATAATCTCCTTTATATCTTTTTTATTGAACCCCTTTTCTTTGAGGATCATAGATGCAATTAATATTGGTGAAAATGATAGTTTAGAAGCTATATCAAAAAAAGAGAGGCCTCTATCCCATAACTTTGTCAGCTCGCGAATTCTGTTCATTACGGGGTAATAATCCTTTTTGACATTTCTCACAGTCTTTTGAGATAATATTGAAAGTAGAATGTCTTCTTCGATCTCGTATTTACTAGCTAATTCTGGTACATCATCTCTTGTGTTAATAGATTTGTAGATTTCCATGAAGACTTGTTTTCTCATTAGACCACTTTATTGTAAGATGTAGGAACACTTTTAAATATTTTCTATTATTTTTGATTATGGATAACAAAGATCTCTATGAGCTTAAGAAGCAGCTTAAGTTCCTTTCAAAGATTAGGGGCAGACATACAGAACTTGTTTCGGTCTATATCCCTGCAGGATATGAAATTTCAAAGGTAGCTGCACAGATTAAAGACGAACAAGGTACTGCTACAAATATCAAATCAAAAGGAACTAGGAAAAATGTGCTTTCTGCTTTAGAGAGGGTAATGCAGCATTTAAGATTATATAAAATGACCCCCCCTAACGGACTTGTTATCTTTTCTGGTAATATCTCAGAGGACGAAGGCAGCCCAAGGATAGAACTCTTTACACTTAATCCCCCTGACCCAATATCTGTAAGAATATACAGATGCGATCAGCAATTTGTTCTTGACCCGCTGCTTGAAATGATTGAAGATAAAAGAGTCTTTGGTTTAGTCATTGTAGAAAGAGGAGAAGCAAGTATAGGTCTTCTAAGAGGTAAAAAGGTAGAATTACTCAAACATTTGACATCAAGAGTTCCTGGAAAGTTCAGGGCTGGTGGTCAATCTTCAGTCAGATTTGCAAGATTAAGAGAAATTGCAGCAGATGATTTCAAAGATACTGTTGGTAAAATCTCAAATGAAATTTTCCTTGGGCAACCAAATCTAGAGGGGATCCTTATTGGTGGTGGAGGTTATACCAAATTCGAATTTGAAGAGGGAGAATACCTACATCACGAACTTAGAAAAAAAATATTGGGGACTGCAGATACAGCATATACCGAACTTTTTGGGCTAAACGAGCTCGTGGATAAGAGCTCAAAAATCTTGGAGAATCTAGACATAACAAAAGAAAAGGATATCGTGACAAGATTTCTTAAGGAATTAATAAAGGATGACAGTCTTGCAGCTTATGGAGAAAAAGAAGTCAGGAAATACTTAGAAGCCGGTGCCGTAGATCTATTGCTACTCTCAGAAGGATTAAACAAGAATAGAATTAAGATAAAATGCGGGTCGTGCGATAATCAGACCGAAAAAACAGGAACAGATGAAGAGCTTTTCAAATTAGAACAACAAATCTCTGGTATGCAGTGTGAAAAATGTGGGAATCTGAGTTTGGATATTGAAGAAAAAGTAGACCTCCTAGAAGAGCTGGCAGATTTTGCCCAAGAAGGCAATAGCAAGGTAGAAGTTATTTCCACAGAAACTGAAGAAGGTAGCCAATTACTAAAGGCGTTCGGTGGTATTGCCGCAATTATTAGATACAGATTATAGATTAAAGAGACCTTAATCCATTTAACAGTCCCTCAAGTGTTTCTATCGGTGATAGAATCAAAGGTATTTTCTGTAATTCGGCTAGTTGGACAGCAATTTCATCTACTTTCTTTGCCCCATGTAAAACAACCATTGATGGAATTATTCCCTGAACTTTAATGGCAATCATGGGAGATCTTCCAGTTGAAACTTTTGTAAATATCAAAGCCCTCTCTGAAGATAGCCCATAAAGTTTAAGAAATTCTTCAGAATTCAGATTAAGAATAGCCTTAATACTATCAATAACAGTATATCCATGGATCTCCTTGCTCAGGTACTCTTCGTTTACTAGAATATCTCCTTGAACTGCATCAATAAGTCTTTTTGGTGGGATGGGAACTGGAAATTCTTTAAGGTCAAGCACAACATCGCTTATTACCTCTTTAGCAAATCTATGGCTAAACGAGTGGATTATTTTTCCTCCTCTGCTTATATCAATCTCTATCAGATTCTCAACGACTTTTCTGATTGTTGAAGAACCAGGAGATTTTCTCCTACCCCCCTCATAGTCACTTACAACAGAAGGGGAAATAGATAAATGATGCGCCAAATCAGTTTGAGATATGCCAAATATCTCACGCCATTTTCTCAATGTTTGGCCAGGATCGTCTGATAATACAACTTCCCCTGCTATCATCTTAGCAAGTTGTTCTTTTGCATCTTCAAACATATAGTTAAATAACGAATATAAATATATAAAATTTTCGTTGAAAAGCGGAGAAAATAATAAAAATACATGTCAATATCGATATACATGTCAAATGTATATTATATCCCCTGGAGACAAGACTCAGACATGGTTGGTAAATTCAAGAAGATCATAAGAAAGAGTAATATTCTTGATGATATCAACAAAGAAGACAGGGTTGCAATTAAACTCCATATTGGCGAATATAAAAATCCTGCCCATGTACATCCTCTTTACCTTAAAGAGTTAGTATCTGCCCTTTTAGAAAAAGGTTGTGAGCCTTTTCTTACAGACACGACCTCATACTACTGCGGACATAGATTCTCTGCTGTCGGGATGATAAAAAATGCCTTTTATCATGGATTTTCTCTTGCAAATATAGGTGCCCCGTTCATTGTTGCAGATGGATTAGGTAACGATGAAGGGTTTTCTGTTAAGGTCAGAAGTCCTCTGAATGAAATATTCCTACCCAATCTATTCAAAGAGGTTGACAAGATGATTGTATTCAGCCATTGCAAAGGCCACGCATTAACTGGATTTGGAGGATCAATAAAAAATGTCGGAATGGGATGTGTTACAAAAAAATCAAAGCTTGCTATGCATAAATTTGTTAATTTCTGCTATGATGATTCTCTTTGTGATGGATGCAACGCCTGTAAGGATATTTGTGATAGAGGTATACCTACAATAGAAAATGGAAAAAGATTCCTTTCTCTTGAAAAAAGAGAGGATTGTATGCACTGCCCCGGATGTATGGAAGTATGTACAAGAGGGGCAATAAAATTAAAAGAACTTGAGAAACTGGGGCAGGTTCTTCCAATGGCAGTTGAAGGGCTTTTCAAAGCTATAGGTAAGGAGAATGTGACGTCGATTAACTGGGGTGCAAATATTGTGGAGTATTGTGACTGTATGCCTTTCC
>CAZUMN010000022.1:9071-16094 GCA_964621955.1 uncultured Thermococci archaeon | reverse complement strand
CTGTGCCACTAGCGGCAGGGTCAACCCTAGTATGGTCCAAAGAGTTAGGTGGAAAAGTTGAGATTACTTTGCTTTTGATAGTAACAACTATACTATTGTCCCCGTTAATAACTCCAGCTTACATATATCTAATTCTAAGAGATGAAATAAACGTCAATACTCAAAAGATGTTCTTAGAGATGGCACTAATAATCTTCATCCCTGTTTTGATTTCAATTATTGTAAAGAAAAAGTTTACAAAAAATTTGAATTCAAATCTTTCTTTTTTTGTTATGGGAATCATAATATACATAGCAGTTTCTAAAAGTGTCGAGAGGCTCGATATAGTAAAAGATTACCTATTTCTTTCAATATTTCTATCTCTCTTTTTTATGATTGTTACCCTTTTATTTATGACAATTTTTTCCAATATCTTAAAATTAAAAATAGAGGAAAAAGAATCAATTTTTATACCGTCATTTTTTAAGAATATAAGCCTTGCAATAATTATTGTTTCATTTTTTGAACCTGAAGTTGTGTTCTTCCCAGTTGTTTACTATATTATTGAACAGCTTTTTTCCCCACTTTATTATGAAATAAAAAAACTAAAATTTAAATCAATAAATTATTTAAAATAAACACAATTATGCCATAAGGGAATTAAATGAGTGCAAAAAATAAATCATGGCAAGAAAAATTAGAAGATAGCAAAGGTTTGCCTAAAGTTGAACCGATAACCGAGAAGATGTCTAAACGGTGGGGAGAGGGTACCGTTGTTATTCCTGCCCCAATTGAAGTCAATGACATAATGAGAACTGTTCCAGAAGGAAAGCTAATTACAATTGAACATATAAGAAAAAAACTTGCTGAGAAACATCATGCTTCTATAGGCTGCCCTTTGACTACTGGAATTTTTGCTTGGATTAGTGCTCATGCTGCAAATGAGGCTGCTTTGGAGGGAAAAACAGATATTACTCCCTATTGGAGAACTCTAAAAACTGGGGGAGTAGTTAATGAAAAGTACCCAGGTGGCATTAATCATCAGAAACAGCTTTTGGAAAGAGAGGGCCATAAAATAATTCAGAAAGGCAAAAAATATATTATCCAAGATTATGAAAAAAAGTTAATCTAATTAATGAGCCTTATTTTATAAATTAATTTATTTATCTTTATAGTTAACAGTAAAAAGCTTTTTAAAAATACAAAATCATTATAATCTAGAGGGATTTTTTGATAGAAATAAGATTTCATGGAAGGGGGGGACAAGGTGCTGTAGTTGCATCAAATATTCTAGCCGATGCTGTTTTTCGAGAAGGAAAATATGTTCAAGCTTTTCCATACTTTGGTGTTGAAAGAAGAGGCGCACCAGTTACTTCATTTACAAGAATAGATAAAAATCCCATTAAAATAAGAAGTCAGGTCTATAATCCAAATTATATTGTTGTCCTTGACCCAACGCTAATGGATGTCACAGATGTAACTTCTGGTCTGGGTAAAGGCGGAGTAGTTCTTATAAATTCTGATAAAGATCCCAAGTATTACAATCTTTCTTTTAAGACAGCAACTATTGATGCAACATCAATTGCATTAGAAAACAGACTGGGCTCAAAAATGGCACCGATTGTAAATACTTCCATTCTTGGTGCATTTGCCAAAATATCAGGAGAAGTTATGCTTGAATCTATAATATTAGCAATAAAGGAGAATATACCTTCTAAAAAAGAGGAGAATATTAAGGCCGCAACTCAGGCCTATGATAAAACAATAATGTAATGATCATATGAAAAAATTAGAAAAATTATCTTCAATTAAGGATTTACCAGAGGCTCCCGTATCAAATGTTCCATCCCTTGATCAAAAAACTGGAACATGGAGAGTCTTTAGACCAGAGGTAGATAAAGACAAATGTATCAAATGTAGTATTTGCTGGAGATGCTGTCCCGACATAGCTATAGACGTCGATGAAGAAGGATTCCCCATTATTAATTATGATTACTGTAAGGGATGTGGAATATGTGCTCACGAATGCCCTAAAACTGCAATTAGAATGGAGAGGGAGGGGAAATAATGGTAAAGAAGATAATGACTGGCGACATAGCAGCTGCTTGGGGGGCAAGGCTTTCTAGGGCAGAAGTAATAGCTGCCTACCCTATAACACCCCAGACAATTATCGTTGAGAAACTTGCACAGTTTGTTTCAGACGGGGAACTCAAAGCTGAATATCTTCACGTGGAATCAGAACATTCTGCAATGGCCGCATGTATCGCAGCTTCTCAAACAGGAGCCAGAACATTTACGGCCACATCGTCTCAAGGATTAGTATTAATGCATGAACTCCTTCATTGGGCTTCGGGAGCAAGAACTCCCGTAGTCATGGCAAATGTAAATAGAGCTTTGGCCCCACCTTGGAATGTATGGGTTGAACATACGGATATGATGTCTCAAAGGGATACTGGATGGATACAATTTTATGCTGAAAGTAATCAAGAGGTACTAGATACCATAATAATGTCTTACAAATTATGCGAGGACAAAGAAATCCAGTTACCAGCCATGATAGGATTAGATGCTTTTTATTTATCCCATACATCAGAAATTGTTGACATCCCTGATCAAGATTCAGTTGATAAGTTTCTTCCACAATACGATCCTATGTATCCGCTCGATATAGAGAATCCACTAAGCATTGGATCTCTTTCAATGCCTCATCAGTGGTACTCTGAATTCAGGTACAAAATACAAGAGGCCATGAACAGAGTAATACCAAAATTGAATCAAATTGAAGAAGAGTTCTATAAAGAATTTGGGAGAAAATATACTGGCCCCTTGGAACTTTATAATACTGATGACGCAGAAATTGTCCTGATTGTTTCAGGTGCGGCTGCTGGAACTGTTAAAGAAACAGTAGATATATTCAGAAAAGAAGGATTAAAAGTTGGGCTTATTAGATTGAGAATGTTTAGGCCATTTCCTTCAGAGGAACTAAATAAAGCATTATCAAAAGCCCTTTTTGTAGGTGTAATTGATAGATCTTTCTCTTTCGGGCATGAAGGTGCAATTTTTTCTGAGTTGAAAGCATCTCTTTATGGCGTCAAGCATTCACCCCCAATTAAAAATTTTATTCTTGGTATAGGCGGCAGAGATATCACTACAGATACCATTAGCAGAGTTTATAATAATTGTTTAAATTGTTTAAAGAATAATAAAATTGACAATCCAGTTGAGTGGATTGATATTAGGGTGTAATTATGAAAAGAGCAGGTATACCTACTGAAGAATTTATTTATTCTGGTCACACGGCATGCCCCGGATGTGGAGCTATGCTAGTTGCTAGATATCTCCTAAAAGTTTTGGGAAAAAACACAATAATGAACATACCTGCTTGTTGCTTTGCGGCAATACCCGGAACTTTCCCTGATACCTGTTTAGGCATACCCTTATTATACAATGCTTTTGAAACAACTGCTGCTACAGCATCAGGTATTGAAGCGGCTTTGAAGATTAAAGGTAAAAAGGAAAAAATTACAGTTGTTGGCTTTGCAGGCGATGGAGGTACAGCAGATATAGGGATTCAGGCGCTTTCTGGCGCCATAGAAAGAGGTCATGAAATTATGTATGTATGCTACGATAATGAAGCATACATGAATACTGGAATGCAAACCTCTAGCCTCACCCCACTGGGGGCTACCACTACTACAAATCCAGTTGGTAAGCATGGTGGAGGATGGAGAATTAGAAATAAAAAAAATATGATGGAAATCGTAGCAGCACACAACATTCCTTATGCAGCTACAGTTAATCCCTCTTATCCCATGGATTTCATTAAGAAAATAGAAAAGGCAAAGAGCGTCAAAGGACCTTCATATATCCACGCTTATTCTGTTTGCCCAACTGGATGGAGATACCAACCAGAACTTGGCTTAGAAATAGGGAGACTTGCAACAGAAACTGGAATATTTCCCTTATATGAATTTGAAAATGGCACCTACACCATAAATTATAAGAAAAAGACAAAGCAAGTCATTGAATACTACAAATTACAGGGAAGATTCAGACATTTGCCAGAGGATTTCGTTAAAGAGGTACAGACAGTTATAGATAAAGAATGGCAAAGACTTCAAGATAAAGAAGAATGTAGTCATAGGCAAAAATTATAGATTATTAAAGCAAGATTTTTATAGAACATATGCTAACTATTGTATATTAAAAATAACTTAGATGTGCTTATTGATGAGATTTCTACATATTAGGCCTTACTTGGCATCAATATTAATAACAATATTGTTCTTATTAAGTTGGGCCCTATTCATACTTATCAAAACCAATATACCAATAAATTACCTTGATGGAGATTCTCAAGGCTATATGCTGACAGTGACAACTTTACTTTTCTCGTTTTTAGTAGGCCATTACTTCAATTCACGTTATGGAAGATATACTATGATTAGAGACTATCATATTTCAAGACATTCAAAATGCATTTCACTTATAGATATATCCAATTCATTTACTAATAGCGAAACTCTTATGAAAAAGGTATGTGAAAAACTTAGCGATATAGCCATTATCAAAGAGTTGTGCGGTTGGAGTGAAGGATATATCGAAGAGCCTTACTATAGAAATCTATATTGCCTTTTAGAGGAAACGGAAATAATAAGTAATAAAGATTCAACAAACTACAAGATATTTTTTGATACAATAAATGAAATAAATGAATTCTCAAGAAAACTAAACACCGTTGGCAGAGATAAATTCGGATATTTACGATGGCTTCTACTTGCCGCCCTGTCCTCAGTCATAATACTACTTACACTTTCAGTTCCATCTTCTAATTTTATTAATTTGGCCCTCCTCATGTTATTCCCCCCAATTATCTTCTTAGTCATCTATACAATTATAAGTTACCAAAATATGGCGTTTCATATAGAAAGAACTTCAATAGAGATAAATCAGAAAATATTTGATGAAATTGGAAAGAAAAGATTCTATAGAAAAGATAGGCTAAGATTTGTTAGAGTTGATATCAGAAAAAACAAAGACCTTTACATAACAGAAGATGAACTTACTGGAAGAGACAGGGATATCTATTTGGATTATGTCGATAAGAATTTTTATGTCAATAGATCAAACAAAAAACAGCGCAACTAGAATTATTATTATTATTTAACTGGACGAACTTCCAGTAGAAATAAAGGGGCAATAGACATTATTATACTAGGATTATAAAGACATAACTCATTTGTATATATGAATAATAAATAATTATAATACTAATTTATATTCTAATAAATAAGCAATAATTAAAAATTATATTTAAATATTAGCTTACGCACAAATCAATGAATCTAAATTTTTCGGAATCAAATAATCCTTTATCCCCAATCTTTATTTTTGGGATAACTAGTAACGCCATGAAAGATAAAGTCATGAAAGGTGCATTTAAAGAACATCCCAAAGACTTGGCAAAGTTAGTAACATGCCTGTAGCTATCTGCAACTTTAGAGTATTCTTCAAATGTCATTATGCCAGCAACTGGGAGTTCTAAAAAGATTTTATTTTCTCCACAGACACACCCAATGCCCCCTCTATTTTCGATGATCATGTTTACGGCTTTACATATATCTTCGTCAGAAACACCAACGACAACTATGTTATGAGAATCATGCGCTATGCTAGAAGCTATTGCTCCTTTCTTTAGGCCAAAATTTCTTATAAATCCAATTGGAACTTCGGAATCAGTATAGCGATTCACAACCGCAATTTTTAATATGTCTCTTTCTACGTCAGATACTAAATTGCCGTTGACTATTTTTGGTTCAATAATTATGTCATTTGTAATAAGTTGACCATCAATTGCTTCAATAACGTTTATAGCGCCTCTTTTATTGGATAAACTAAAATCTGATATCTTTTTCTTTTTTACATTAAAGTTATTTATTGTTTCAAAACTCCTGTGTTCGATGTTTGTTTTACCTTTATGAGAAACGACATTTCCATTGATATAGGTTGTAAGGATATTCAATTCTTTTAGATTATCTACAATTAAGAAGTCGGCCGGATCACCTTCTTGAAGCAATCCAACATCAAGCCCATAATGTTTAACAGGATTTACAGATGAAACATTTAATATTTTGAAAATATCAATACCGTAATTTATTGACCGTCTCACCATCTGATCAATGTGCCCTTTAATCAAATCATCCGGATGTTTATCATCACTACAAAACATGCAGGAATCATAATGTGTATCGACAAGAGGAATTAATGCTTCAAAGTTTTCTGCAGCAGAGCCTTCCCTAATCTGTATTTTCATCCCCTTTTCTATCTTCTCAAGCCCTTCAGCTCTACGAACGCACTCGTGATCTGTAGTAATCCCTTTACCGATATATTTTTCCAGTGCTTCTCCGGATAATCCTGGAGCATGACCATCAATTTTCTTAGAATATTTTTTTGCGACATTTATTTTTTCTATTAGTTCACTATCATTATTTATGACGCCAAATGTATTCATTACCTCCCCTAAAAATTTAACATTGTCATTTCTGAATATCTCTTCAACTTCCTTAACCCCAAGACAAGCCCCGCTTGTCTCAAAAGATGTTGCAGGAACGCAGGAGGATGCCCCAAAATAAAATTTCAGAGGAGAAAGTTTAGAATTTTCAATCATGTACTCTATTCCTTTTATTCCTAAGACATTGGCTATTTCGTGAGGATCTGAAACAGTCGCTACAGTTCCATGGATAACTGCAATTCTAGAAAACTCGTAAGGGATTAACATTGAACTTTCAATATGTATGTGAGAATCGACAAATCCAGGTATAATGAAATTTGAATAAATATTATCGTCTCTTTGAATTTCTGAGATTTTGCCATTTGAAATAATTATTTTAGCCTGGTATATTTCACGATGAATTGGATCTACAATATTTCCAGAAATAACATTCATATTTTTATCCATGAAAACCATAATTCAAAAATCAAAATAATATATAAAATTTTTGAATTGGTTTGAGATATCTACAAAAATAGAGATATTATGGATTA
>CAZUMN010000022.1:0-8971 GCA_964621955.1 uncultured Thermococci archaeon | reverse complement strand
GATGATATCCTTGTTGTTTCATCTTTCGCAAAAGACAAAAAAATCAAGGCAATCATGATTTCGGCATTATACTCCCTGCGAGAGTTATCTTTTCCACTTATAGTCCTAAATAAGGGACATCCTGCTTCCAAGAGACTTAAATTGGTCTTTGGATGCGGAGATAAAATAATTCTAGATTCTTGTATAGAGGCAGGTACTCATCCCGATCAGCATCTTCTCTGCTCCACTGAAGATTTATCGGGACTTTGTGTATTATCAAAAAAAGAAGGTATTGAGATAGTTGATCCTCTTAAGAGAAAAATAGGAATAGAAAGAATGCCTTTTGAGTTAAGATTATAAAATCACGGGGCATATTAAATATTATGAAGATTCTTTATTTTGGAGATTTAAAGGATATCACTTTGAAAAGAGAAGAAATTATTGAAGTTGAATCGATTAATATTGGCACACTAAAGAATCTTCTTTCAGAAAAATATCCTCTCTTGAAGGAATCTTTTTTAAAGGATGAGATAAGGATTATAGTAAATGGAAAAGACTATTCTTTTACAGGTAGAGATGAAACTCTAGTTTCAAAAGGATTTGAGATAGCTCTTTTTTCTCCTGTAGGGGGCGGATAAATGTTTGAAATAAAGGCAAAAGATGGATTAGGCAGAATAGGGAAATTATCGATAGGCAAAAAAAAAGTTGAGACCCCAACACTAATGCCTGTTATTAATCCCAATAAAATAGTCATTGCCCCAAAGGATATGGCCGATTATGGGGCAGAAATGCTAATCACAAATTCATATATTATTTACAGAACTCCAAAACTCAAAGAAGATGCTCTTGAAAAAGGAGTTCACAAAATGCTCGATTTTAACGGAGTTATAGAAACTGATTCCGGCTCTTTTCAGATGGCCGCATATGGCGATATAGAAATTGAAAACAAAGAGATACTACAATTTCAAAAAGACATTGGAGTTGATATCGGAACTTTTCTTGATATACCAACTCACCCCGATGAACCCCATAGAAAGACTCTTTCAGACCTAGAGATAACTCTAGAAAGGGCAAGAGAAGCAATCGAATTTGACATAGCTCTAAATGGAACAATTCAGGGAGGAACTCACCTAGATCTAAGAAAAAAATCGGCGGAGGAGATGAGTAAATTACCTTTTACAGTGAACCCGATAGGGGGAGTTGTCCCATTAATGATGGAATACCGATTTAGTGAATTGGTTGATATTATTCTAACAGTAAAAGGTAGTCTTTCACCCTCAAGACCAGTTCATCTTTTCGGTGCCGGCCATCCAATGTTATTGTCATTATCAGTTCTTTTAGGTTGCGACCTATTTGACTCCGCAGCATATGTTCTCTATGCACAGGATTCAAGATATTTAACTTCTTATGGTACAAAAAAACTTAATGAAATGAAATATTTACCATGTAACTGCCCAGTTTGCAGAAAATATACCGCTCAAGAGCTAATTAATGAAAATGATCAAAAAAGATTAGAACTTCTTTCAAGCCACAACTTGTATGCAACTTTTGAAGAAATTAAAATAATTAAGGAAGCTATACACGAAGGAAATTTATTTGAACTTGTCGAAACTAGAATCAGGAGCCATCCGAGACTACTACTTGCATATAGAAGAATCAAAGATTACTATGATCTTTTAGAAGAATATGATCCCTTTACAAAAAGGTCTTCGATATTCTATACTGGTACAGAATCCAATTTAAGGCCAATAATGCAAAGAACTAAGGAAAGAATAAAACACATCGAATCTAAAAAATACGATGAGCATCTTTTCTTTGGAAAATTCCCAAAAGAACTTGAGTTTACTTATCCTTTTGGCCAGTGTGAAATGGAAGAAGAAAGAAAAGGTAGAGGGGACCCTGAACTAAATGACGAGGACATAGTAAAAGTAATTGCAGAATATCAGTTTGGGCCAAATGTTGGAGAAAAGCTCTTCCACGATGTCGTTGTTAAAAGATCAAAAACTGGAATGATCCGTTACGTCTTTGATAAAAATGGAACTATGCTTGCAACTATAAGGGCCAGAGATGGATTATTTACCCCAAATATTGAGGGGCTAAAAAGATTGAAGGATATAATACCATACCCCAAATACAGGATAATTGTGGATGATGAGGCTGCACCTTTCATTAAAGACGGTGCAAATGTATTTTCAAAGTTTGTTTTGAATCTTGATACAAATCTTAGGGCGTATGAAGAAATTCTTATTGTGGACTCGAAAGACAATCTTTTAGGAACAGGAACTTTAATGCTTTCCCCTAGAGAGGTTAGGGCCTTTGAAAGAGGGATGGCTGTTAGAACAAGGTGGGGAATAGAAAAAAATAATATCAAAGAAAACCAGATAGAAGACTAGAACCGATAATAAATCTAAATGTTAGATATCCAATTGCAGTTAAAATAATACTGTGTTTAATTCCCGAAAATAAAGAATTTGTGGTCATCTTTCCAATCATGAGCCCCGCCAAAGCACCGTGTATAATGAGCATGTTTTGGAATGTAGTCTTAAATGCTTCTTTATTTATTGACTCTTTGGCAGTTGGAAGTGTTATTTCTGAGAATATTTCAACGAACTGAGTCTGAAGTAAGAAAACTACTGAAAGAAAGACGAGATAAGAAATGTAAATAATACCGGTATACTGGCCTAACTTAGAAGCCTGCTCTTTTGCAAGACCCCTCATCATTCTTGCACTTTCTGCTGCAGACTCTAAAATCTTTATGATATTTCCTCCGGCATGATGTGCAATAACAATAAGTGATACTGTCCCTTGTACATTTTCACTTTTTACCTTATCTGAAAAAGATGTTAAGACCTCATCAAATGGGATACCCCATGATATCTTTGAGGCCATAATCTTTATTTCATCGGTAAGTCTCCCATAATCATCCTCCTGTGCCATCTTTATGGCTTGAGGAAGGGTCATTCCAGCGGCTTGAGAATCAGCAAGTGCCCTTAGAAATTCAGGAAATTGATCTTCGATTTCGGTAATCCATGCTTGCTCCCTCATTTTTAATACGAGGTAAGGGCCAACTGCAACGATTATACCTGCAATAGCTAGTTCACTTAAGTTTAAAATAAAAAATCCGATTAAACTGAGAATTATCCCTGCAGCTATACTGCCAATCGTTACATACACGTTATAGTTTTTTTTCCTCAAATTTCCACCTGCATTACCTCTTTGGGGCCACCTGATCCACTGCTATTATAAATATAGCATAGCCGATAGGCAGTCCAAAATACACAACAATATTATTAATCAAATTAACCTGAGACATTGGAGTTCCCATTATACCCATAATTGTTGTCATGATAATAATGAATACTGGCCCTACAACTAAAGCTGTGACATAAGTTTCTGCTATTAAACCTATAGTTTCTATCGCAGCTTCAGTTTTCATTCTTTCAACTTCCATTAATCTGTTTCCTTCAAGGTACAGATACTCTTTGAGATTTCCACCTGTTCTTATGGTGGCTATCATCTTCCATAAAAGTTCACTGAAGAGAGGAGAAGGAGACCTGTTAGCAGCCCTCTGAAGAGCTTGAACTAAATCGAGCCCAAAGTTTTCAATATCATTTAGAATCTTTTCAGATTCTCTTGATACCTCCCCATATCTTCTAAACTCTACAAGTGACCAAAAGATAACAGCAGGTGGTACACCTGTTCCGGCTATTGTTGCCATTGTATTCACAGCGTTTGTGAGTGCAAGATTAATTTTTCTTGATCTTTCTCCAGCTTTAAATGATGGGTAAACCCAGAAGACTAGAAAAGTCGTAACAGCAGTTAAAATTGAAATTAAAATAATTAAGACTAAATTAAAGACAAAATCAACTGTCCCCCCTGGAGAGATAATTTCATTTATAAATTTTCCCAAAAACAGGGGGACAATTATTATCGATACTACTAAAGCAATAATACCTGCAATAGCGGTACTAAGCATCATTGCACTGACATAAGCGCCAAGATTTAACGGTATGTCACCTTTTCTCAAAGGACCGTGGAGTTCTTCAAAACTTTTTAGCCTTTTGTCTACCAAAAAACCAAATCTTTTATGGGCCATCTTCCCATAATTCATGAAGAAGCCCCTTTTTTCGTATCTTTCGATTTCTTGGACTGCAATGTCCTTCTCTTTTTTTCTGCCTAGCATAGGCTCAACTTTTTATTTTTTGTAAAATTGAATCCGGATCTCTCATGTATACCTTTATTATATCCCCTACATCTCTAAAGTTAACTATATTATTCTCAGCCATCCAGCCTAAAACAAGAGATCTCCTGTTTATTTCTTCCCAGACCTCTTCTTGAGTCATGCCCCGAGATATGGATATTCTTTTTACTATGCTACTCTCTTTTGCATCATATATAAATTCATCAGAACCTGGATCCCATCTAAAAACAGTTTGGTATATAGGTTCTCCTTTTTTCAAATCCATTCCAGTTATTTCAACAACTTCTTTTACTCTTCTGATTGCTTTTCCTTCTATTTTTGCATGGGTTAATAAGAAACAAATATTTAATGATTGAAGGAGCGCCGGGGAGAGACTAATGGGCCTTGTGGTAAGCCTATTAATTAAAGCTTCCATTGAATCAGCATGTATTGTCCCCATACCAGGGTGTCCTGTGGCCATACCTGTAAACATAACGTTAGCTTCAGCCCCTCTAATTTCACCAACTACTAGGTAATCAGGCCTTTGTCTTAATGCAGCCCTTAGTAAGTCAAACATGTCAACCTCCCCTTGTTTCTTTCCTTCAGAGGTAGAGGCGCCAAAACCAGACCTAGTGACTGCGGGTAACCAATGTTCTTGGGGGAGATTTAATTCTTGAGTATCTTCAATTGTTACTATCTTTGCTTCTGGAGGTAAAAAGATAGCAAGGGCATTTAACATCGAAGTTTTACCAGTAGCTGTTCCTCCAGAAATGATCGTGGAAGCCGTATAAGAGTGTTCAAGAGCCAACCACATATATGCAAATATTCTTGGTGGGCAGGACTTGTAATTTATCAATTGTACAGGAGTCATTGGATCTGTTTTAAATCTTCTAATAGTAAAAGTAGGACCATGCTGTGTGACTTCTCTTCCAAATGTAGCCTGGACCCTTGAGTTATTTGGCAATCTTCCATCTAGTAAAGGTTCTGCAACTGAGATATGCCTATTACATCTTTGTGCCATCTTGATAATTATGCTGTTTGCATCATCATCTGATTTGAAAACTATATTTGAAGGAAGAGACCCATATTTTGCATGATAAACATAAATTGGAATTCCTGTTCCATCGCAACTTATATCTTCTATTAAAGCATCATGAAACAAAGGTTCTATCGCACCAAGCCCAATATAATTTCTTCTTAAATAATACATAATTTTTTCAAATGCATCAGGAGATAACTTGAGATTTAATTCATCAACAACTTCCAAAGCCTTGTTTTCTAAATAATCAACTAATTCACTCTTTTCTTGAAGACTTTTGAAATCTACTTCAAGTTCTTCTTGGATTATACCTTGAATGGTCATAAGCCTAGTTTTTTCATCTTCAGAGAGTTCAGGTTCTTCAATTAGATATACTAGTTTAGTTATTTTTTCATCCCATTTTATCCTTGCATAAGCATATGGCTCTATCAAAGGATATCTTTCATTAAATCCTGTGTAATCTTGAGTTTTCCATTTCTGAGGGATGACGAGTATATCTTGATCCTTCATTATTACTCTCCTTTCTTCTTCCATTGAGGGAAGTCTACCACCTTGTATGGTAACAGGACCAGATATAACAAAAGTTGCACTACCTACTGTTGATGCGACTTGAGCTGTGACTTCACTTTTTATTTTTTCGGATATTTCCTTCTTTGTTTCGCCCAATATATCTTCTGAGGCGGAAATTGTTCCAGGTCTACCTAATGATGCGCCTTCTTTTTTTAAAAAGTCAACTTCACTCTTTTTCTTGAGCTTCTCATAATTGGATTTTGGTTCACTATCTAGTAAAATGTCAGATTCTTTGAGTTTTTTTATTAATTTGAGAGCTCCTCTTTTTCTCATAACTCATTCCTCTATTATTAGTTTCTATTAATGCATATAAATAGTTATCGGTATTGGAAGATAAATTTAAACTATTGATAAACTTTAAAGTTATAATACTGACTTGTTTCTTTTTTAATGCCGTCAATCTCAAATGAATATGTGAATACGAGCAGGTAATCACCTGGCCTTCTTACATTATAGCGGTAGGTAGATAACAAAGTAGTAAATTCTTCAATATTAGACCTTCCTGACCGCTCCAGAATTGGAGTATATTGGTAATATGGAACTCTTTTAAGTAAAACTCTTGCAGATTCATCTTTGTGGTAAGGGATTATAGATATTACTTTGAATCCAATCCCCCCACAATAGAATACATCATTTTCTAGAATTTTATTAGAGCCATTGACATAAATATATCCTTCTTCTTCATCAATAGTTCCGTTCTTGTTTTCATCTACCCTGATTTTTATATATTTGTTTAATGTGTTTATTTCTTCAAATTTTGTTTTAGTGTCGCTAAGCCAAACTTCCTGGCCCTGCAGAGGGTAATACATATCATATTCAAAAAAGTTTTCGCTGTTAATGGATGAGAAGCATGCGAGTATCCCATCATCTGTTATTACCGCTCCATTGGTATCACTTGAAAAAGAAGGGCTTTTGGATTCAATTATTATTTTCTCATCATCGTAGCTATACTTCCATGTATTGACCACTTTGTATTCTTCTTGATTCCATCCGTAAAAAAGTCTTGTTTTCCCAATGGGAAATTGTTTCATTTCTGAAGTCATGTCAAAATATTTAAAGTAAACGTGCCATTTGTCATCTTTATTTAAAAAAGTAACACCATCCAATACTAAAACGTAATTATTCAATACCACTGGGTCTCCAATCTCTAAGGATATATCTTCTCCGGAGAGGGTTTCAAGAATTATTTGATATGGATCAACCTTGTCTTGCTCATATTCGATTAAACGTATCACATATGTATTGCTACCTAATTTGAAATCTCCATAAATTGTTTTAGGGTGATCAACCATAACTTCTAAAGTATCGGTGCTTCTTCTAAGAAAACTAACTAAATTAGTAGAAATACTTCTGACAACATATTCTTCTCCTCTCAAATTAAATTGAAATCCTTCTTCAATAGGATAGGCTGAAACACAAGTTAAGGTTCCTAAAGCATCATCTCGGCTACATCTCTGGGGATCTATTCGTGTTTCATTAGTTCCGTTCAATTCATAGATGTCTATTATTTTTTTATCTAAAGTATTAATCTTAACTTTATACCTAGAACCCTCTGATTCAAAGATTCCTTCATCAAGGATTAAATAAACATTAATTATTTCCCACATCTTTATTGTACTGCCCAGTTTTTTTGAGCCGTTGATATCCTTGTCTGTTATAGGACTTTCAAGGTCATTATGGATAGAAGAAGAAATAATAACTGTATCCCCTGTTACAATCTCTGTAGTTCTGATACCATTCTCTTTAATTGCCATTATATCTATTAATCCGTATCGTAATCCAGGAGCTTCATTAGGATCAAATGATTGTTTTCTTCTTTCAGTTTCCTGAAGAGAAATTTGTATGTTGAATATTGTATATTTGACATAGTCATCTTTTTGTCCATTTGAAATATATTTAATATCTGTGATTTTAATTAAGTAATTATCTAATAGGAAAACGTCACCTTCATAAAATTTAGAAACGCCGTCAACATTGATTTGATTTCCATTCTGGCCTAAAATATTTACATAATTACTTCCGTCATTTCCTATGTCCAGAGAATAGTTTTCTAAGAAAGGAGCTCTGTTTTCAATGTTATTGATTCCTGCATACGAAGTTCTATACTCTCCTAAAGTATATGCTCTATTGTTATAGATTAATCTTGAACCAGACGAATAATTTCCTTCTTTAAATATAGTTTGGCCGTTTCTATGAATAACATACGGATTCAAAGGTGAAGCCTCAGAAACTTTATCCAATGGAGCAATCTCAAACTCCCCAATATCTGAACTCATTATATATCTTTTAGGGGAATCTGAAACCTTCTTCGTATCGATTAATATTTTTCTATTGAAGTTCCCAACTTCAAATATAGAAGGCCCAATAAATAAAACATCATCATCAAAAGTTATGCTACTTGATTTAGTTACTTCTATACCCACATCAAGCCTTGAAAGATAATAATTCAATTCTTTTTCTTCGATTGCATAATGGGCAGAATATATACCTGCAAATGCATTATGTATTGAATCAAGTTTTCCAGTTCTATATATCTCTTCGAATGCATTCTTAGAAGTATCTCTAAAAGAACTCTCTACATAACTTGATATAAAGGGAATATCCGAATAGCTAATATCTTCCACAGACTGCGATACTTGTTTATAGGAAATAAGTGAATATTGGATAGCTAGAAGAGATATTACCACAAGGATTGCAGCAAAGATAAAAAATTGGGATTTATTATTCAAAATTTCTCCCTCCCCATTATTAGAGATACATAATAGGCTCTGACATTACCGCTAGTGTCTATAGTAGAAACAATTCTTTTGGCAGAGATAATTGAATCCATCTCTCCAGGTTTTTCTAGAATAATTATATCCTTCTTATAGGGAATAATGTTGATAATAATATGGCCATTGGATTCATTATAAGACAAAGTTTTAATATTTCCTGAATAATCTCCAAAAACAGTCCAGTCTCCTTGTCTTAAGCCTTTAGTATATGTGGTAAAATGATTTGGCTCGCCGATTTTTTTTTCAACGTCAAGTGTATCTGCGCTTACACTGTCATAAACATTGAATCTAAAAGTATCCCCAAAAATATTGACTGTTTTTGTATTAGTTCCAATTAAATCAATGTACATTGTTTCATCAAGTAATACAAAGGATATAGAATTACCATCTCTTGCAATGTTGGATATCTGATAAGTATACTCATAAGTG
>CAZUMN010000021.1:0-16707 GCA_964621955.1 uncultured Thermococci archaeon | reverse complement strand
AGAGCTAAAAATCCAGTTATATCTGTCAATGGAAATACTGCTTGTCTTGTTCCAAATGAGATTGTAGAGTTGTCAAAGATTGTACCTTTAAAAATAGAAATTAATCTGTTTTACAGGACACTTGATAGAGAGATTAAGATTAAAGAAAAGCTTGAAAAACACGGTGCGACAAATATTTTGGGCATTGGAGAGAATGCAAATCAATTTATTCCTAATCTTGATTCCTTGAGGGGGAAAGTTTCAAGTGAAGGAATCTTCACTTCTGATGTTGTTATTGTTCCTTTAGAAGACGGGGATAGAGCCTTGGCCCTTAAAAAAATGGGGAAAAAAATTATTACAATTGATCTAAATCCACTTTCAAGGACTTCTTTGTGCTCAGATATATCGATAGTTGATAATGTAGTTAGAGTAATGCCTCAGCTTATTGAGGAGATAAAGAAATTTAAGGGAATAAATATTGAAGAAGATTTAGGATTTGACAATAATGAAAATATTACGAAATCAATTGAAATAATGAGAGATAATCTTCTTCACTGGAAATATAAAATAAATGAAAGGTGATTATATTAGTAAAATAATCCTTCAACTTGCATTAGATATATTAAATCTTGACAGGGCCATTTCAATGGCAAAAGAAGCTGTTCCGGGAGGTGTGGACTGGATCGAAGCTGGAACTCCCCTGATAAAGAGCGAAGGCATGGAAGTTATAAGAGAACTAAAGCATATGTTTCCTGATAAAAAGGTAATAGCGGATATGAAGACTATGGATACAGGCGATTTTGAAACTGAAATGGCATCAAAAGCTGGTGCAGATATAGTTTCAATCTTAGGTGCTTCTGATGACAGCACAATAAAGGAAGCAATTAAAGCCGCTAAGAAGTATAATTCTGAAATTATGATTGACTTGATCAATGTCAAAAACAAAGTAGATAGGGCTGCTGAAGTTCAAAAAATGGGTGCAAAATATGTCTGTATCCATGTGGGTATTGACCAGCAGATGAAGGGAGAAAATCCGTTGCAAGACATAAAAGATGTAAAAGACGCTGTGCATATTACAATTGCCACTGCCGGGGGACTTAATTCAGAAAATATTCCTGATGTAGTCTCTGCTGGAGCAGACATAGTTATTGTTGGTGGCGCCATTACAAAATCTCCTGACCTGCTTGAGGCTACAAAAAGAATCAGAAAGAGTATTGACCTTGCGAAACCTATTGAAAGTTTAGAATTTAGAAAATACAAAAAAGAAGAACTTATTGGTGCTTTAAGAAAAGTTTCCTCTTCAAATGTTTCCGATGCTATGCATAGAGGTGGTGCAATGAAAGGCATACACACAGTTGTGCCTGGACTCAAGATGGCTGGAAAAGCATTAACTGTTAAGACTATGAATGGTGACTGGGCAAAGGTCGTTGAAGCTATTGATCTAGCCGAGAAAGGAGATATTCTTGTTATAGATACAGACTCGGGGAATATTGCCGTGTGGGGAGAGCTTGCAACTTGGAGTGCATTTACAAGAGAACTTGGAGGGATTGTGATAGATGGTGCAGTAAGGGATATCGATGACCTAAAAGAAATCCGTTTTCCAGTATTTGCAAGATACGAAGTGCCAGATGCCGGAGATCCAAAGGGCTTTGGAGAGATAGGATGCGAAGTCGTATGTGGGGGTCTTAAAGTAAACAAAGGAGACTACATAATAGGAGATGACAGTGGGGTCGTAGTTATCCCACAAGAAGAAGCCCAAGAGATAATAAACAGGAGCCTTGATGTCAAAGAAAAAGAAAATAGAATACGGGAAGAGATAAAGAGGGGCTCAACTCTATCAAAAGTTCTAAAACTTAAAAAATGGGAAAAAATTGTTGGCTAATTTTTAGTTGGCGAAAAATTTATATATAATATATTTCTTTATGACATATCATTATATGATATATCGGTGCCTATATGACATTTAGACAAATTCACAATAGTTTTCATTATTTCCATATTTTGGATACATTTGGCCTTTGGTTATTTAGCAAGAAGGAACTTTGTGGTTACGACTTAATAAAAGAGTTTGAAAGTAGATCAAAAGGCACTTGGAAACCTTCTCCAGCATTAATTTATCCTAAAATATTAATATGGGTATCCGAAGGATTAATTGAAGAAACGAATAAAGGAACTAGGGGTAAGAAATATTATAAAATTACTCCAAAAGGAAATAAAAAGCTAAATGAGAAGATGGACAATCTTAAAAGAGACCTCCTGGATTATGAAGATTTTCTCGGAGAAGTTTTTGAGGTGAATAAATGAAAGAACTGAGAGATACTCTTTTTGGAAAACTTGCACTTATTGAATACAAGTACAGTAAGATTATAGTAGCCTCAATGTTACTGATAACTATTTTTTTATCATTTGGCGCATTAAACTTAAAGTTTGAATCGGATTTCATGAAAGAGCTTCCCCAAAACTTTGACGTTGTAAAGACTCAAAATCTCATTAACAGTGAATTTGGTGAAGAAGAAGGAATCATAATCCTCTTGGAAACAGATTTTGATGTTGTAGATGACATAAGAAATAAACAAAGCCTTGAAAGCGTATATGAGCTTGAGAAAAGATTAAGGTCTAGACCAGAGATAATCGATGTAATTGGCCCCGGAACTGTCTATTATTCAATCTTTAAGGGAATTCCTTCAGATGAGGTAGCATTGAGGGAGGTAGCAAAGACAATACCAGGATTGATATCAAAAGATTATACGTCAGCCATAGTCATGATCAGGATGAGTGGAGTGAGAAGTGAAGATGAAATTCAAGCTGCAATTGATATAGTAGAAGAAGAAACTGAAAAAGTACAGTTGTATGGATTGGATTATACCATTACTGGATCGCCTGTATTAAATAAAACAATTCTTAAAATTCTGAGAGAAGATTCATTAAAAACTATGGCAATATCTGCTATTATTGTATTCCTATTACTGACTTTAATATTAAGATTCAAATCATTATTTGTCATCATTCCCCTCCTTTGTGGGGTATTATGGACTGCAGGTATTTTATCTTATGTTGGCATCCCAATAAGCCTCGTTACAGCGAGTGTTGGAGCTATTGTTATAGGTCTCGGTGCAGAATATGGGATATTTATGGTATTACGTTACAACGAGGAGGCAAAGAAAGGTAAGCCCAATAACGAGAGGGTGGTGGCTATGGTTGCAGGTGTTGGGATAGGAACAATAGGCTCAAGCGCAACAACAGTTGCCGGTTTTATGGCCCTAGCACTTTCTTCGATGCCCATGATGGTCCATCTTGGAACTGCCTTGTCTTTAGGGATTATAAGTTGTCTTATTGGGGCTTTGGTATTTTTACCTTCGATTATGGCTTTGAGGGAGTGGTAATATGTCAAATTACGATAAATTGATAAAAAATTTTGCAGAAATGCATGGAAAGAATCCCAAGAGACTTCTTATATTATCATTTATAATAACAATAATCTTAGGCTCTGGAATCTCTCTTATTAAAATACAACAAGGAGATGATATGGAACAGTTGCCCAATGACCTTGAAGAGATACAAGTATTTATGAAAATGGAAGACAAGTTTGAAAGGTATAATTCTATTATTATTGTAATCAACTCAGAAAATGTATTTTCCTCAGAAATATTGAAAGAAGCTTATCTATTGAATCAAGAACTGATAAATGTCTATGGGATAGAGAGCTCTTCTTTTGATCTTAAATTTGATGAGATATTTCTGCCAAAAGAAGAACTCAAAAATCGGCTTGAAGTTTCCGATAGCCTCGGTTATATGTTGATAAGACTTAATGTTATGAAAGGTGTGGATAATATCCAAGTATATAATGACGTAAAAGCAATAATATCAAAAACTACGTTGACCGTACTTCCCGGGGGCAACATAGCGATGAACAAAGAATTAACGGATATAATTTTACCAGAAATGTCAAAGATATCCACATTTGGGATGATAGGTGTTTTACTGTGTGTTATTCTAACATTCAGATCAATAAGATACGGGATAATGCCTTTGATATGTGTTGGAGTAGGGCTAGTATGGATGATGGGTATATCAGGATTTGCAGGAATTTCTTTAAGCTCTGAACTGGTCGGTGTTATTTCAATGATGGCCGGAATAGGTATAGATTTTGCCATACAAACTATAAACAGGTATAATCTTGAAAGGACCCCAATAATTGTTGAAAAAATAGTAAAGACACTAGAGGGTGTTGTTGAACCAATTGTTGTTTCATCAATTGTTGCAGGATTTGGATTCATTGCAATGCTAGCTGGTTCTTTATCAATACTTGATACCATGGGAAAGATGTTATTTATAGGTGTTTTCAGTTGCATGGGAGTTACACTTATTTTTCTCCCATCGTTTTTAGTAGTGCAAGAAAAAATATTTCAAGATACAAAAAAATTAATCAAGAAAAAAATGGAGGTATATCATGAAAAAGATTAGTATGTTTTTAATTGGAGTTTTTTTAATTAGTGTTTTTGCACCAAGCGTCTATGCTAGTACAGATACGGTAATATATTCAGGATATCTTTATGATAATGAATTTATTTTTGTAGGGCCTTATGCTGTTGCGCTTACTGATTACAAAAATACGATGGCGTCGTTTATGGTTTTAGAGGGTACGGCCCCTGTTGGACCTTTAGGAGTTTATATCTCTGAAGGCGAATCCCTCAAAGTAAATGATATCACGATTAATGTAATTGATGTTTCTCAAGTTGGGGCAAATGTAATAATCAAAGGTCCTGTTGGATACAAAATTGGTAGGAGTCAATACGAGTTTGTTATTAAGGAAGTAAAAACAAATCCTTTGAATGTAGAACCAGGAGAGGCTTTTGATCTTGAAATCTTGCTTTCTAACAAGGGGTCAATGAAAGCCTATACTGTCAAAGCAAGCTTGACCGTTCCACCTGCAGGGACCATAGTTCCTTTTATGCCTGAGAATACTTCAGACTCGATTTATATTGGCGACTTTGAAGCCAGCACGGAAAAGGTGCTTTCGTTTAAACTCAGAGCAAATGATAAAATAACATCGGGCAATTATCCGATGACACTTGTCCTTTACTTTTATGACGGCACGACACCTTACCCAAGACCTTACACAATTCAATTTGGCCTTCGAGTTTCTGGAAGAACGGAGATAATGGTAGTTAATTTCTCATCTGCCCCGGAAAATGTAAGACCAGGAAATGAGAATGTAAAGATAAAGGTAAATCTTGCAAATCAAGGTACTGAAAGTGCAAAATATGTGAAAGCTTACCTTGAGCTAGAAGAGCCTTTTTCATTATCAAAATCCTATGAGAGCTCATACAATATTGGAACACTTTCAGGTGGGACTGCAAAGGATGCAGAGTTTCTGATAAACGTTGACAAAAATGCAAAGAAAATGACTTACATTGTACCCATGATAGTTGAATACAGGGATTCTTCAAACAATCTTCTAAAAGAAGAATTTGAATTGAACTTAGATATAAAGGGAAAACCTGAACTTGGAATCACAGAGTATCGCCTTGTTCCACAACCTGTACGAGCAGGGGAGAGTGCAAAGATATACCTCACAATAGAGAACAAAGGAGAAGAGAAAGCCGAATCAATAATCGTTGAGGCAATTGAAAGGTCAGAACAGCCGTTTGACTTTACTTCAAAAAATGATTATATTGGGGTTCTTGAACCTGGGCAAAAAGCAGAAGTTGTATTGGCCACAGATGTCAAATCAGTAGCAGAGGAAAAAACATATCAATTAAACTTGAGGATTAGGGCAGTCGGAGACAAAGAAAAACAAGATCTAAACGTCTACCTATTCCAAAAGAACATAGATATACCAGTTGAGAAATCAGTAAGTAATATAAGAATTGGTGTAATGATAGGACTCATAGTGGTATTGCTAATTGGAGGATACTACGGATACAACAATTATATAAAGAAAAAATAATGAATCGATATCGGTGGGTATATGAGAAGGGGCCTAATATTACTTTCAATTATTGTGTTTTCTATATTTTTCCCAATTAATATAGGCTCCTCCTCTGTCCCGGGAGATGATTTCTTTTTTGATGACAACAGTGTAAAAGCCATGATAGTTGTTGGTGAAACGGCAACGTCCTCAGATATCATCTCTGCTTCAAAATTAGCTTTTCTTATTGCCAATAGATATACTGAAAGAATTGAAAACACAATATACGAAGAGTATAAAGTTTCTTTGAAAAATCTTAATGCTAGTGATGAAATAAGAATTGATCCAGCCAATGCTTCGGTTAATTCGGTAAAAATAGCCGATGGATTGAAATCCCTCTGGTGGGATGACGGCTATAAATATTCCTCTTTTTTGTATCCTTATGGTGACGGAGATAAGTTGTTTGATTATAACGAAACGCATGAAGAGATAATAATTAAACTATCAGATACCGATGTTCCTGATGATTATTGTCTTGATTTTAATATGTCAGATATTATTTACAGGGTGAAATATATTCATACGCCATTCCAAAGAGAAGTCTTTGCTGGTTGTGGCGGGCCATTGTATGAGGTACCCTATAACTCTTATAAAATCAGATTATTCGAAAGAGAGTACCCAATTATTAATAACGGGGTATACCGCTCTAAAGATCAGAATATAAGCTACTTTATCTATGGTATCCCTATTTATTCCCCAGACACTATATTTAAGGTAGGGGACACTAGAGTATTCGGTTGGTACACTGTAACACTTCTTGACATTCATAGCCCAACTACTGAAGAAACTTCTAAAGATGATAATTTTAAGGTTAAAAGCGGAGGAAGCTTTTCTGGGGAATACAAAGTCTATCTTAGAGTGTCTGACTTTACGGGTAAAAGTAATGACTTCTTAATGGTGATGGATGCAAATAGCTCAAGATGCTGCAACTGTGTGCCACTATGCGATTCCAAAGGAGGATATGGTTCCTTTACAACTGTTCCCACAAGACAGTATGAGAATGACCCATATTTCATATTTGAGCGTGGAACTAGGGTTATCGATGGTGTTGAAGAGACTATCTGGACAGTACCTGTTTTTTATATAGATGGGATAAAAGTCTTTGAGGGTGCAGATAAAAGCATGCTCGCAGAGTTTGATGTTTATTCGCTAAAGGATTATGGTGCTATTGAAGAAACACCATGCTGTATGCCATTTGTTACATACCCCAACGACTATAATCTAACCATATCAAATCTTTGGGAAGATATGATCGCTTTAGGAGTTGATATCAATGGTGATGGAAATCTATCTCCTGAAGAACAACAAATACCAGTATTTGAGACCCCAGGAGAAGAATGTAACGCTTCGATAAAATTCCCAGCTTCTTTACCAGTCTACATCAATCCGGGAAAAGATGGGAAATATGGAACATGTGATGATTTTCTCGATTTAAATCCGTTGCATCCAAGATTCAAAAAGTGCAACTATGACACAATTGATGTAATATTATGCAATAAAATTGATTTAACATGCTGCGACCCGCAGGTAGTATATGGCCCAAAGAACTATTTCAAGATTGATATACTTGACTCAAACTACAAGCAGAAGGATGGAAATGGCATAGAACTTGAAGTCAGCCAAAAAAAATCAAAACTATATTTGTTCTATGACTCGACAGTTAAGGTTGAGCCTGCTTCACTGATAAAAAGGGATGTAGATGTCACTGGAGCTGACAAGGTAACGAGAAATCTAATTTTGATTGGAAACGAGAATAATAATCTCATAATAAAGGACCTATACGATGCAGATGTATCCAAGGTAGTATGGTCAAGATCATTTGGCCAGTGGGAATACCTAAGAAATGTCTTCTACGAAAACAGTGTGTTAATCGTTGGTGGCAGAAACGGCGAGGCTACAAATAATGCTTTGGAAGATCTAATGAAATTATTGTTTGTTTGATTGCCAGAACATCTTAGTCCTAGCATATACTCTTTCGGCAGCAAGGATATCCTTGAAAAGATCTTCTTCATTTTTTCTATCCTTTGCCAGTATCCTCTTTGCTGTTCTAGGGCCTATCCCAATTCCTGCTAGGACTATTATCGCCTTTTTACCATATGGAAGGATCAAATCAGCTGAATCCTTAATCTCTTTCAAGGTCTTTTTTTCTTCCTCATCTATTTTTCCTTTGTGCCCTTTATGGACTATTTCTAAATCCCCCCTTCTCCTCAAAATCCCAACATATCGTGCTCCACATTGAGGGCATTTTGGATTATCCTCGAAATTATCTACAGAAAGAGTTGTTTTCCAGTTTCTGCAGTGAAGGCATGCAACTGTGACTCGTTTCTCGAGGAGTCTTTTTTTCAGGTATTTTATAATTTCTTTATCAGGTCTTTTTGGATGCAATAGCTCAAATGAAGAGCCTTCAAGAAGATATCTTGTAAAGGTAGAAGGCTCAGTATTTTTATTGACAATTATATTAATTTTCCCATTTTTTAAATCCTGGATAAATTTCTTTACAGGTTCAATTTCAAGTTTATCGTGGTATAACTCATTTAACGTTTCTTCGTAAAGTGGTGTATTTCTATAGAGCTTTAATATGTTCTTCATCAAGTACTTATCAGAATTTGCCCTTATGACTCCAAACCTCTTTGCTATCTGTATCATTTTCCATTCAAACAGCGGGGTATTTTTCAATACTATATCAAGGATCGGTATTACATGGTCTTCATTTAATTCAAGAAGAGTATTTTTTACTACACCACCTCCATCTTTGATTCCAACGGGGAATTTTATCATTATATGGTATGGGTCTGTCCTCATTCCTATTGATTCCCCAAATCTCTGTGCCAGGAGGGATGTTATCACCCTGCCCAGTGTATCGTTTGCTTTGGAACCGTTAAATACATGAAGGATTACAAACTCCCCTATATCTTCAATTACTAGTGAATTCTTAGAGTAAGAGAAGTATTTTGATTGCTCTTCAAGTAATTCATATAGGATTTCTTTTGTATCCATAGTTAAAGGCAATTTTTCTATTTTGGATTTATCATCAAAAATTTCAAAAACATCCCTTGAAACAAACAGTGGGACTGGAATAAGTTCACCTTCCCACGAAGGAATTGCACCGACAGACCTAGTTTCAGTTACCTCTATTTTTTCTTCTTCAATGTTTAATACCTTCCAGGTTCTACCACGAACTATAAAGTTTCCACCGACCTCAATATTTGACACGATAAAATTCTCATCTAGAACTCCAAGAGATGATCCAGTTCCAACTTCAACAACCCTATACTGTTTTGTATCAGGAATCATTGATAAATTCTCATAGTAATAAAACATGCCCTGTTTAGACCTTTTGTAAGTTATTCCATTATTTATCCAAATGAGCTTTATACTTTCTAAAAAATATAATACTTTCCAAAATTCTTCATTACTCATATTTCTATACGGGTAGGATTTTTTAAAGAGAGAATAGGCCTCTTCAATTGAGACTTCATTACTTTCCATTGAAAGCCCTATTATCTGGTGGGATAATACATCAAGTGATTTTTCAGGTATCTCTGATCTTTCAATTCTATAGTTTAATGCATTTTTTGCTATTACTGCAGACTCGCATATTTCTTCATCACTTGAGAGGATTATCCCTTTTGAAACAAGATAAGTTTTGTGTCCTGCTCTGCCAACTCTCTGTAAGAGCTTTGATACTTGTCTTGGGCTCCCGTACTGGATAACTAGATCAACAGCACCAACATCTATCCCAAGCTCCATGCTTGAAGTGCATACTATGCCCTTGATTTCACCATTCTTAAATCTAGTTTCAACATCAATCCTAGTTTCTTTGGAGAGTGAAGAATGGTGTACATCTATGAAATTCATTTCCATCAGATTAAATCTTGATGAAAGAGTTTCGGCCATTTGACGTGTATTGACAAAAAGAAGAATGCTTTTGTGGCTGTCAATTAACTCCTTAATCCTTCTAATTGATGATGCAACATAAGGAGATATTTTTAAATTTTCTGCCGTCATTATGTCTTCTTCAAAGATTTCAGGAGTTTCAACTTCAATGTTAAACTCTTTTTTTATCTGAGATTGGATTATCTCAACTTCTCTTCCTTCTCCTACTAAAAATTTTGCAACTTCCTCTTTGGAGCCAACAGTTGCAGAAAGCCCAATCCTCTGGATTCTGCCGTTTTTTAATCTTTCAAGTCTCTCAAGAGCTAGACTTAGCTGCACACCTCTTTTGTCCTCGGCTATTTCATGAATTTCATCAACTACAACAGCGAGTATAGATTTCAGATGTTCTCTTAGCTTCTTTCCGGTAAAAAGCGCTTGAAGTGTTTCTGGGGTCGTGATCAAAATATCCGGGGGATTCAAACTCTGCCTTCTTCGCTCGCTCTGAATTGTGTCGCCATGTCTTGCTTTGATTGTAATCCCCATTGCTTCCCCCATCTTTTCAAGCCTTAATAGAAGGTCCCTATTAAGGGCACGGAGCGGGGCGATATATAGAATCTTTATGCCTGGTGTATTGCTATCTTTTACCAGTTTCAGCAATGGGAGGATTGCAGCCTCTGTCTTTCCTGCGCCTGTCGGGGCCATCAACAATACATTTTTCCTGTCAAGTATCTGTGGAATTGAGCTTTTCTGGATATCAGTAGGAGACGTAATATTAAACTCTTTTAATACATTGACGATATCTGCTCCCAAAAGTTCAAAACTCATGACCACACCTACTTAGAACTTACCAAAGCATTTTTAAATTTAATTTATTGGTTTTAAATTATGGACCTATATCCAGTAATAAATAAGCCTGCAATAATCATTGAATCCGATAAGAGATATCTTGTTGTTGCTGACCTGCATCTGGGTAAGGAGTATGAGTATTACAAAAAAGGCATTAAGATCCCAGATGTCGGACAAAAAATGAAGGCTGATTTATTAAAAATAATAAAAAGAAAAAAGGTAGAGGAGCTTATACTATTAGGAGATATAAAACACAATCTTCCATTTACATCCTATTTTGAGAAATTAAACCTACCTAAATTCTTAGAATTTGATATTCCAGTAAAACTGATCAAAGGAAATCATGACGGAAATATCGAAGAGATAGTTCATAACGAGGTCATGAAATCCTTCAAAATTGACGACCATGTTTTAACTCATGGCCACATCCTTATTGAAGGTAGCAATTTGATTATGGGGCATGTTCATCCCGTTGTTGAGTTTGTTGACTCAAACGGAAAGATTACTCGTTTGAAATGTTTTCTTAGAATAGAAGGTCCGCAAAACGTAATTATTTTGCCATCTTTTAATCCAGTTATTGAGGGTGTGCCGATAAACAAAGACGAAGAGATACCAGGCCCTTATTTTGAGAGCGGCAGATTAGAAATAAAAAAGTTTGATTGTTACCTTCTTGACGGGACCTATCTGGGAAAAGTAGAGAATATCTACCGCTGAATTTTCCCACAGTCTTCGTTTATGGCCTCGATTGCATCTTCAATTAACATTCCCTCGTTTTGATCAATGTATTCTTCAATTTTTTTCAATAGGTAATCTTCTTCTATTTTTTCAGACATGCTTGATACCATGTCTTCTCTAATTTCGCCAATTACTTTCTCAGCAGTTTCTCCAAGCTCTTTTGAAACTGAGTAACATTCATTAATTATGTAGGCACATAGGACTTCACATGTTTTTTCAATATACAGTTTATTGTGGTAGATATTGTTTATTACATCAATTAATTTTGCATATTTATCAAGTCTATTAATATAATACTTCTTTGTTTGTATTACGATATTTTTTATCATTGCTCCCGATATAGTCTCTTTTATTGGAACGTTGATAAGTCCAAGTTTTTCTATATTGCATATTCTATTCTTCTCATATAGCTCAGTCAATATGGTTTCCTTCATGACTTCGGCGAACTTCTTGACTGATCCATATTTTTCAATTTCAAGAGAGTGAGGGATTAATTGGTCTGGTTTCAAGTATATATCTAAGACTTTTTCTCCGGCTTCCCTTGTTTCGGGTCTTCCTATCCTGATATGCTTATCAATTCTCCCTGGCCTTAGAATTGCAGGGTCGATAATATCTGGTCTATTTGTAGCTATTATAACAATTACATCCCCCATCTCCTCAAGACCGTCGAGAAGCTGTAAAAATTTATTTACTATTGGATTCTCAAGTCTTGCAGCCTCTGAGCCTGACTCTCTTTCGGGTACAAGACTATCAAATTCATCAAAGAATAAAACTGAAGGTGCCTTCTCTTCTGCGTACTTGAATAATTCCTCAATGTTTTGCTGAGTCTCCCCAAACCATTTGCTCCTAAGTTCTTTGTCAACATTGATAAAATTTCTCGAAGAGATAGAGGCGGCGTAACGTGCAATTAGTGTTTTACCACACCCTGGGGGGCCATAAAGCATAATGCCCTTAGTTCTCTCAATTTTTAATTTTTGGACTTTTTCTTTGATAAAATCATAACTCAATGCAGAGCCAACGGCTTGATCAATTTCTAAAATGGCCTCGTCAAGACCACCTATTTCTTCTCTATTAACTTTAGGTTTCTTTTCGAGGAGGAGATCATCACCATATTTTACATTTGATTTTATATCAAGTATTTCCCAATCTTTTGAATTTCCGAATAGCGTTACTGTGGCCCCGGCCTTAAGGTGAGGATTCTTAGAATCTACAAAATCACTTATTTCCAACATCATCTCATGATAAGTATCAAATCTCACTGTTGCGTATCTACCCTCAATCTTTATTATTTCACCAAGCGTTGTATCAACTTTTCCAGGGTGCCTTTCAAGTATTACAAATCTTCCCCCTTCTTTTGCCTCAATAAATTTATACCTTATCTTGTCCCCTTTGTTGATATCTAAATCATCAATCATATAGGCTATTATCCTATAGTTTACATAATCAAAAATTTCATGCATACCCTCTCTTTCAAGAGGTCTTACGTAAATACCAATCATGAAAGGTGGTTCATTTAACTCCCTTATCCTCTGCTCAAGCCTATTGATGCGCCCTTCAAGAAAAATCTTAATTTCATTTTTTAGCATTCCCCGCTCATGTTGAATTTGATTGATTACCTCTTGGGAAGAGGATATGAGTTGTTTAATTTCTTCCTTTTCAAGGACTTTTTGAGAAAATCCCTTTTCTTTTAAGACTTCAACAAGATCAAAATACTCATACTCTTCTTTTAGATATGCTCTAATCTTTTCTGTCTTTTCTACGTCAGGAGATTTCACAACAAAAATAGAACTCAATCTTTTAAAAGTGTTTGCAAATTAATCAGATTTAATATCTTAAACAAATGCCATGCTTCCATAGCCCAATAATCGAATATAGACCCCGATTCCTAAAATCAAGATAAAAACAGACATTGTAGCATAGTCTCTTTTTTTAAGAAATATTTCTCTTAAAAATGTCCTTTCCCCATATCCAAATCCTCTTGATTCTATAGCTATTGCAAGCTCTTCAGCCATTCTTATTGAGCCTATAATCAATGGAGTAATTATTGGTATGTAGTTTCTTATTCTTTTGAATACTGGGCCCTTATCCAATTCCAGACCTCTTGACCTCTGGGCGTCCATTATTGTATATGTTATTCCTGCTAACGTAGGTACATATCGTAGAGATATAGCTAAAGTCAAACAGTATTCATATGGGACCTTGAATTTCATTAAACCTAGAACAAGGTCACGCTGGAGTGTTGTCATCAAGAGAAGAAAAGTTGCGGTGATTATTGCAAAGATTCTGAAGGTCATTGCAAGCCCCATCCTTATACCATCCTCACTGACACGTATCTTCCAGTATTCGAAAATTATATTTCCTGTTGGCTGGAAAAAAGGCCATAATATTAGTGACATTAATACAAGTGGGAGTATGGGTCTTATGTATGTAGTCAATCTCATAATTTTGATTTTACAGAGGAATCTTATCATCAATAAGACTGAAACTGCAATGGTGCCAAGATACAGTGGATCTTTGAATAAAAGTGCAAGGCCAAAGATCGATGAAAGAATGACTATTTTTGTTCTAGGGTCAAGGCTATGAAAAAATGAAGATTCCTTGACATACATCGAGTATTTAATCATAATATAAGAAATAAAAGATTTAGATTTAAACTTTTAGGGTTTATCTACACCAATAATCACTGTACCTAGATTTTCTCCTTTAATGTTGTATTTCTCTTTAAAGAATAGGTCCGTTGGAACACAGAGGCTTGCTGAAATCCCTTTTGAATCTTTTAGTTCTTCTACTTCTTGGGCTGGAATCACAAAGTAAGGCTTGCCTTGGGTCTTTACATTAGTAAATATAACAAACTCCTCACCCATAAAAAGGACATCATTTCGTTTTTGATACTCTGGGATCTCATCCTTTCTTAAGAGCTTACCAAGAATATTGCCCGAAGGATCCTTCATTAATGTTAGACTTTGACCATGTTTTCTATCTGAAAAAGTTTCATCGATGAAAATTAGGAATACTACACTTTTTGATAAAACTTCCCAGACACCCTCGTTGATAAAGTCCATCATCCCGCCGGCAGCCTTATTCTTTTCAGCCTGAATTTCAAATTCTCTGATTTTATCAATATCCTCTGCCGATAGAACAAAGGCATCTACAATACCCTTTACGGACTTCAAACGTTTTAGTATATCTTCTTCAATCCCCATGTTTATCATCAAAGATAGCCTTTTGCTTTTAGAAGTTCAGCGTTTAGTATTCCTCCGCCTGCGGCACCTCTAACTGTGTTGTGAGAAAGACAGACAAATCTTATGTCAAATACTTTGCATTCTCTAAGTCTTCCAACTGTTACTGCCATGCCTTTATCAGAATCTCTGTCTTTTCTTGGTTGAGGCCTATTGGGTTCTTCTCTGTAAATAATCGGCTTTTTGGGTGCAAATGGTAAGTTTAATTCCTGTGGCTCAGAGCGGAAATCTTCCCAGATCTTTCTAATCTCCTCAAGTGAAGGCTTTTTTGCGCCGAATTCAAGGCTTACACATGCTGTATGGCCATCAATTACTGGCACTCTATTGCAGTGAGCAGAAATTTTCATACTTGTATCATTTACAATTTTTCCATTTACAATTTTTCCCATAATTTTCTGAGGCTCTACTTCTGATTTATCTTCTTCCCCAGATATAAATGGAACAATGTTGTCTATCATGTCAAGTGAAGGCACCCCAGGGTATCCTGCTCCTGAAACAGCCTGCATTGTAGTAATTATCATTCTTTTGACTTCATATCCTGCCTTGATTAATGCATAAACGGGGGCCATATAGCTTTGTAATGAGCAGTTTGGTTTTACAACTATGAACCCTTTATCCCAACCGTTCGCTTTCTTCTGCTGGGGAATTATTTCGATATGATTGCTATTAATCTCAGGGATTAACATTGGAATATTGTCAACATGCCTATTGGCTGAAGCATTAGAAAAAACTGCTATTCCTGCTTTGGCATATGCCGCTTCAAGTTCTTTGATTTTTTCCTTTTCCATTTCAAGTGCAGAGAATACTAAAGCACATTTTCCAATTGCTTGGCTTACATCATTTGCATCCCTAACGATAAGCTTTCGAACATTTTCAGGTGGGTCTGAAATCATTTGCCATTTTCCCATTACAGCTTCTTCATAACTTTTACCCGCGCTTTTTGGTGATGCTGCAACATATGTAACATTAAACCATGGATGATTATTTAATAATCTTATATAATTTTGACCTACCATACCAGTAGCTCCAATTACTCCTACATTTATTTTTTCCATAATATTCACCTTATCATATTACGTAATTCTTTAACACTCCTATTCCTTCTATTTTGGCCTCAACTGTATCCCCTCTGTTCATTGGGCCGACTCCAGGTGGTGTGCCAGTTGCAATGACATCACCTGGTTCAAGGGGCATTATCTCAGATATAAATTCCAACAACTCATAACAATTAAATATCATGTTCTTCGTTGATGAATTTTGTTTTGTGATCCCGTTCAACTTAAGCGATATTGGGAGGTCAAAAGGATCTATATCGGTTTCAATCAAAGGGCCTATCGGAGCAAATGTATCATAAGATTTTGCCCTTGTCCATTGTATATCCTTCCTCTGTAGATCTCTTGCGGTGACATCGTTGAAGACTGTGTACCCTAGGATAAAATCTTCTGCTTCATCTTTTTCAACGTTCTTTGCCCTTCGCCCTATGACTACCCCAAGCTCAACTTCATAGTCAACTTGATTTGAAGTCTCAGGATGTATAATTGGATCTTCAGGCCCAATGACTGTGCTTGTAGGTTTAATAAACATGATGGGATTATTTGGAATTTCCATTTTGAGCTCCTTGGCATGATCGACATAATTCAGTCCAACTGCCACGATTTTTGAAGGGATTGTCGGAGAGAGTAATTTAACTGAGTTCAAATCAACTTCATTTTCAGTTATTTCAAATCCTGAAAAGAAATCTCCTTTGATTTTTTTTATCACGTCGTTCTCTAGAATTCCTTGTTCTATGTTATCTTTGTAGTTGTACCTTAGGAGCTTCATTATCTCACCTTTTTATCTAACAATTGCAAACACGTCACTCATTATTGCCGCAGCTGTCTCTATTTGACCTGCGCCTCTTCCCATTACAGTTATGTCTTTGGAGAGGTCAGTTTCAAACACAGCTACATTCAAAGTGCCTGTTACTGCAAGGGGAGAGTTTAAAGGAACTGGTGTTGGCTCGACTTTTGCACCCTTTTCAGTAACCTCTACCAGTAATTTTATGATATTGCCCTTCTTCTT
>CAZUMN010000020.1:0-17018 GCA_964621955.1 uncultured Thermococci archaeon | reverse complement strand
GTAATGCAGATCTTTTCTTTTAGTTCATCATTTGTCATGCTAAGGCTTTTGGAGAAGTTACTAAGAAGGTGGTCATCGTTTATGACTTTCTCAAATCCATGCTCGGAGATCTTCTTCTTGATGTGGGGCCACATCTTCTGTTCCCAGATATCATTGCGCTCTTTTTCGCTTAAATTCTTAGAAATAGGCTTTTTATGTATTTTAATTGGCTCTTCTTTTTCTTTTACAATATTATCGCTTTCTCTCTTATTTATTTCATCTAATTCAGCCTTAGCTTCCGCTGCTTCCAATAAAGCTGCATTTAAGCGCTCCTGGGCCAATTCCTTTTCAGATTTGCCTGATTTTACGTAGGTTTCAATAGACAGCAATATAGTTTCAGTTAGGCTTCTCTTAGATAACTTTAGGGCTTTCTCTAGCAACTTTTCCGGAACCCACGCCTGAATCAATTTCTTTCCATAGCGGAACTGGCTCTTAGGACTCGTAAAAACACCCCAAAATACCAGAAAAGTGTAGTTTCTTGTAGTATAAAATAGGCCAAATTGTAAGTAACCCGATGCATTTTTTACTTACACAAGTGCGAATTGTAAGTATATGGTAGTATAAAATACTGCAAAAGTGTAAGTAAAGCTCGGCCAAATTGTAGTATGTAGTCACGACGACACCCTGGCGTTTGCTGTGTTTTCCAGTAGCTTTGAATATGTAAGATTTTCAAAGAAGCAGCTAGAGATCTTCTCGCGAGCTTTCTTCAGAATAGCAAACTCGTTTGGCTTATTCGAATTAAAATTTTTTATTTCAGAATAGTCTTTTATCGAATCAATGGAACTTTCTTCTTTCACCTCCTTTTCAGTTTGTTTTAGACATACAAGACGGGAGAGCTCGTTAATTGAGATCCCGTACTTGCTGCAGATTTCCTTTTTTATTTGTTGGTGGACCATCTTTTATACACCTTTTTAGAGAGGGCTTAGGCAGGTGGTGGAGTTAGAGGTAGTGGACGATTACTACTTCTCTTCTGCATTTGCCCTCATGATCACTTGTCATTGGATGATTAAATGGATTAACGGAGGATTATCGGATTTTAAAATACTTGAAATAAGGATATTTTAGAAATAACTCTATTTTTAGGGCCATAATTGAATTAATTTTTACTTGTGGCCTTAGTAAAGAGAGAAGAGTGAAAGAAAAATAAGTTGACCTTAATTTTATGGCCAATTATTAAAATGAAAATATTGATGTTTTCCTATTTTCTTTATTTTTCCATATTTTTGGATATATGGAAAACATATTTTACAATAAAAATAGATTTGACCCAGAGCAACAATATTGTCATGAATATATGCCATATTAAAAGATTTACTTGGCTTTATTATTTTCAGTTAGCCGGATTCTTTTTTATATCAAATCCAAGTATTTTAATGAATTTATTGTCTTTATAAAATAAAACTTGTCTCTCAATAATTTTATTTAATAATAATAGATTAATTTCGTTTGGTAATCCTTTGGAGGCCACTCATCCAAAAATTTATAAATTTAATCCTTTATTAAATTCACTTAATTTTGGCGAAGGAATTTTTGACTTTATATAATCTGTATCTTGATAGTTTTTGGGTCTAAAACCATATTTTATTAGTTTCCATACTAATTCATTATTATTAATCCTTGCATTATAGCTACTCGAAAGAGGGGCAGATCTAACTAGCGTATCAAGATTAGAAGGTATATTATTATTTTGTATGAAATAAATTCTAAGTTCAGAACCCCATTTATTCTTGTCCCAGTCCCAAATCAAATAATTATGAACCGATGTACTGAGCTTTTCTCTAGTGATATTATAGTATTCTCTCTCAAGATTACTACTTCTTTTTGGATGTGTTTCAATATCAATCTTTGTAGCTCTTTTAGAGGATGCTAGATAGCCTAAAGATATATAAAATTGTGGAGAATATTCAGATAAAGTCAAGTTAGCACCTTTTAGATTCAATTAACATAAAATATTAATGTTTTTATATATAAATATATCGCTTAATTTAGGATTATTTAATAAAATATGCGTAATAATTTTATTTGTTTTTAGTATTTATTGATATTTTAATTTTTATCTTCAATATTCTATTAATGTCTGGCTATATGTGAGATTTTAATAAAACAAAATTATTGCAATATTTATTCCTTTTTTATATCTTCTTTGTGTAGATTATTATTGCTCCATTTCATGAAGCTACTAATGTTTTGACTTTTATGATTTCAGGGCCAATATAATATTTTTTGTCTTGATTTTAGTTTTTTCTGGTACTTTTTTATCGCTCCGTATATTTGCGTTAAATGTCCATACCGTATGAGTCTTAAAGAGATATCATTTCATGTAAAGTTTGTTTTGTCAAAATAGTAAGATTTATAATTGAATTACAAATAATTACACATGTAGTTATTTGGAGTGTTTGAGATGCAATCTAATAAAAAAAATGTAACCATACATATTGATTCTACTTTGTATGACCAATATTCTGACTTCTGCAAAAAAGAAGGATTAGTTTTATCTCGTCAAATTGAAAAATTTATTGAAAAGGAGTTAAATAAAAATGAATGATGACGAAGTCATTTCAAAACTGAGAGAATATTTTGGAACTGATATTATAGATAAATTAGATTTTGAATCATTCAAAGGCAAAAAAGATATTTTCAGTGAATTATTTGAAAAAATTATCACGAAATCTCAAAGAGAGGCGTATGCACAATTTTTTACACATAAAGAACTCATAGATTTTATTTTATCAAATATTCCTCTTAAACAAAATTCAACAGTTTTAGATCCGGCGTGTGGGGCAGGAGCCTTTTTAGTAGAATCCGCTAAAAGAGGCATTAGCCCAAGCAATTTATTTGGTATAGATATCGATTCTATAGCACTGAATTTATGTAGAATTAATTTGAATTATCAGACAGATAACAATATGTCTAATCTAGTTAATGAGGACACGATTAAAAATGGAAAATTATCAAGATTATTTCCAGACGTTGCTAATGAGGGGGGGTTTGATCTTATTATTGGCAATCCTCCTTTTCAAAATTTAAAAAAAAATATAGATTATATAACCAAAGATTATACAGGATATGATATTATTAATGGAGTTGTGAATTCAGCAACATTAATGATTTTAAAAGGATATGAATTCTTGAAGGAAGGGGGTTATCTGGGTTTTGTACTCCCAAAAAATATAATTAGAGTTGATTCATTCTCTAAGTTAAGAAATTTCCTAACAAGAAATACTAAAATAATCCACATATACGATCTTGGACATTATTTCAAGGATGTCAGGGGTGACCAAATAATACTAATATTTCAAAAGAAAAGACTTGATCAAGATGAATTGAAAGACCATAAAATCATAATTTCAATCAATAAGAAAAATATGCCTTTCAATAAACCATATCAATATAAATTAAATCAATCAGAATTACTATACTATGAACATTATCCTATTTTTTACCATGAAGACATACATTCTTTTGCAAAAAAATTATGGGACATAAAAAATAATTTGTCTGATGTAACAATTGATATTTTTCGAGGATTAGGAATAAGTTCGAATAATGAATTACTAACTAACGAAAAAGTAGATGGTTATAATGTCGTTTATCGAGGAGACTCGATAAAAAGATTTGGTATAAAATATCCATTATATTTGGATGTGAATAAGGTACTTGAACAAAACAAGTTATCAAGATTATCTAAAGATAAAATTATTTTGCAAAACTTATGTTCTAAGGAAGGTGGAATATTTGCAACCATAGCAAATAAAAATGAACTTACTTTGGATACTGTAACAAACATTGTTCCAAAAAATGAAGAAGATTTATATTTTTTATTAGGATTAATTAATTCTAAGATATCCAATTTTTTCATGATATTTCTGATATATCTTAACTCTAATTTCACTATGCATACAGATAAAAAATATTTAAGTAATATTCCAATAAAGTTCCCAAATGATATACAAAAAGAAGACATCATTAATTTAGTGGAAAAAATGTTAAAAGTAGATGATAAATACTCTAATGACTTTTTTGAACTATATAATGAGTTAAATAACAAATTATATGAGGTTTATGAGTTTAGTGAACCAGAAATAAATCTTATAGAAAGTTTATTAAAAGAGGTAATGAGTGTGAAACAAAATGGCAGAACGAATGAATAATCTTAATGGCAAAGAATGGTTGCAAAATTCATTTTCAATATGGAGGGATATAAGAAAGAACAGCGAAGAAATCAAATTGAAGCATCCTGCTATGTATCCAATACAATTATGTGAGAAACTTATTAATATTTATACAAAAGACGATGGTGAAGTAATTCTTGATCCATTTATGGGGGTAGGATCAACAATTATTGCAGCAAAGAATTTAAGAAAGCAAGGCGTAGGAATTGAATTAAGTCAAGAATTTTTTAAAATTGCTAAAGACAGATTGAGCAGTACACAAAAAACATTAAATGATACCAATAAGGTAAATTTCTTTGAACCTGAATTACACTGTGGTGATGCTAGAAACGAATTAAAAAAAATATCTTCTGAATCAGTTGACTTATGTATAAACTCTCCACCATATTGGGATATTTTGAATCAAAAGAGGACAGCAGATAATAAAAGCATAAAAAATTATAGTGATTCTGAATCTGATATAGGAAACTTAAAGGATTATAATCTATTTCTTGAAGAACTAAAGAAAATTTATTCCGAAGTTTATAGAACCTTGAAAAAAAATAAGCGATGTTGTGTAATTGTTATGGATATAAGAAAAAAGGATAAATTTTTTCCATTACATATAGATATTAGTAGGATAATGAGTGAAATTGGATTTGAATTAGAGGAATTTGTTATTTGGGACAGGCAACACGAATACAATAATATGAAAACATTAGGATATCCATGGGTTTTCAGATTTAATAAAGTTCATGAGTTTATTTGTGTTTATTGGAAAAGATGAATTAACGTAATATCGATTTTTTAAGATTGGCTAACTCATCATTAGTAATATCAACCCCAAAATTTTCTTTTAAGAATGTAGTGATTGATTTCATTTTGTCTAAATGGATATTTGTATAAGGTGTGAAACTTGCATCACCATTACCGAGTTTCACATTATCCTCATAAAATGCAACAATTTCATCTTCCCAATCCGCTAAAAATGTTTCTTTGTTAAAAGTAGATAAAACGAGTAAAACAACTTTAATACCAATATTTTTTAGTGCTTGATAATTTTTATGGGCAGATGTTTCAATAACACCAATATTTTCTTTGGATAAATCATCAATTTGGGTAATCTTTTTTAAACTTTCTATTCTTGAATCTAATCTTATAGGTGAATCCATTACCTTTAGCTCAATAAAAAAATACATATTATTTTTTATTACGAATAAATCAGGAAGATATCTCAAAAATCGAACAGTTATGTCATTGTGTTCTGTTCTTAAGATTTGTTTTGTTTTATCAGAAACGTAATTCTCATAACCTGTTTTCTCCACAATAAAACCTTTGGATTCCAAAAAAGGAATAATTAATTTCTCGAAGTTATGTGATAAGTTTAATCGTTCATTAAATCCCATTTTTTACTTATTGATTGGAAAATTAGTTTTTCCATCAATATCCTCCTTTTTTATATCAAATCCAAGTATTTTAATGAATTTATTGTCTTTATAAAATAAAACTTGTCTCTCAATAATTTTATTTAATAATAATAGATTAACTTCGTTTGGTAATCCTTTTGGAGATATAATAAAAGATTCTTTTGGATCGCATAATCTACTATAACAATGCATTTCCCCTATTTCTTTCAGGCTAATCGCACTAATACTTCTATTTAGTAAAACTATTTCAACATCATTAGATTTTTTTTCAGTTAAGATACCTAAAATATCTGGTTTAAATTCCAATACAGAATATCCAGGATACATTTTTATTTCAGGTTCGTGTAATTTTGATAAATTACTACTTGGAATTACGACTTTGATCTTATATCTCTCTGAATATTTTTTAATTAGATAATTATTCAGCCACTTTTCAAGTATTTCTGTAAATTCAGATTTTGATATCATTTTTAAAACTCCAATATTTCGCACTCATCTTTGTTCCAAGCTCCAATAAGTATTCTTCTTGAATTATATCTTAATAAATCCGGTTTTGATTTTAAAATTTTAATTAAGTTAACGGAAGGTTTTTCTGGACTAACAAGAATTGCAACTTCGGGGTTACCAACAAGACAATAACCTAATAGTTGACCTATATCTTTGAGTGTTAGTTCTCCAATTTTTATTTCTGCAAAACATATTCTATTTGAATTAATCAAAAAGCCGACAATATCAGGTTTAATTTTATATTCATCACAAAAGCTAAACTCATCATACAAATCATTCTGAATAATAAATTTATCAAGATAAAATGAAGATGTGTCATGCACTTTAACTTCCTCACTAAATTTAGTCGAGAGATAATCAGTAAACCATTTAGAAATAGGTTCATAGAGTTTTTTTTCAGGATTCTCTCTTATTGTTTTAATAAGTTTTTTCTTTTCTTTTTCTTCTCTATCCTCGTATTTCTGAATTATTTTATCAGTAATTTGCTTTCTTTTAATATCAATTTTTGAATTTAATTCATCAAAGTCTCCTTCAACATCTTCGCCTGTAATAAATGCTAGATCCGGATTTCTTGATTTTGATATACTTTCTTTGGCATATATGCACCCCAAGTCATGACAAACTTGCCAATAAGCATCATAGTGTTTTCTTATTTCAGGTGGTATCCTAGTATCCGATTCACTAAAATGATATGGCTTTATTGATGCAGGACCTATTGGTTTTGGTGGTCTACAATCATCAGAATTCTCAAAAACTACTTGCTCATTATGGTTTTTTAGTTCATCAAACATATTTTTTTTATGAACTATCCGCAAATTAAAACCTACATAATATTCTGGGAAAAATTTAACTTGATGTTCACGACTCCAACTTAAGGGATTAGAGTCATAATAATCTTTCATCATTGAATCTCTTATATTTGGATGGCCCCAGTCTATCGTATGGATTGGTAAACTAAGTTCATTTTTCAAAAAGTTACAGATTAAAACAGGCATTTTCCAATTTCGAACAATTTGGAAATAAGCTCTCATTCGACCTTTTCCATTTTTGCCATCTCTATTTAACCATCCCCCTGAATTAAAAAATCCTGCAGCATCCATGAATCCACTTACAAATTCTATTTTGTTAGTTTTATCTTCAGAATACATTTCCTCAGGAATTTCAAAATTATCAAACCCATATTTTTCTTTGAACAAATAAGATAAATAATCAAACGACTTATTTTCCTTATCAAATTCTAAGATCAAGAAAGTCATATGATCATTGCCAATGATAAATGTTTTAGCATTCAGAGGGGCTATGTAAGGAATGATATTATCCTTTAATGAGGTTATAGTTGATTCCTTTTGTTCATAGACTTTTTTTACAGATGGATCGACTTTAGTTCCACAAGATTTACAAAATAGAAAAGCCTCTGGATTGCCTTCTTTTTTTGTTGTAGCAAAATCACCACATTTATGACAATAAGCAATACCCTCAATAGTTTTATTCTTATGTGCAAACTCAATAATTATTCTCCTGTCATCTTTTAATATATGCCCTCTGGCACAAATTAGCCCTATTAAATAAGATTCATAATCTTGCATTTTTATTCCTCGATACACTCCAACTATTTTTTACCTAATTTACTATCTATATTTGTTACAGTTCGACTTTCTGATTCCACCATATTAATCAAGTTTATTCTTTCAGAGATTAGAACTCGATTCAAACTTGTTCTATCCGAATTTATTGAAACTACAATTTCTATTGAATCAATGGCTGTATTAAGTAAAGAAAACATATTTAATCTGTAATTTCCATCATATATTCTTATTAATCCAAGCATATCAGATAGAATAATTGTCAGATATTATATATTTATCTGTTTTTTATTGATATTTCAGAGATATGACAACTTTATTTCAAGTGTGCTGTCTCCTACAAAGTCACTAAATTATATGTTTTAAGGCTAATACTAATGTCCAAAATAAAACACAAATGTATATTTTATTCGCATAATCTATCTTATGCGCAATAGATATGTTTGGACTTAATTTTAAGGCCAGAAATGACTGTGCCGTAGGGATTAATTTTTGTAAGAAGAGACAATCAAAGATTATATTAGACTGGGTAAAGCGTTCATATGGATTGGCTCTGAATTTTTTTAATATCCATATCAAAAACTACTTAGAATTATTTTTAATTGCACTTGAATTATCTACAAATACACCATAAACTTTTATAATCCTAAAAATAAATAATTGTTGACACTAAAAGTAAAAAAATATCAATAAGTCTTGATAAAATGTCCAATTTTAACACAGCGAGAAAGCCTGAAATCCCAACAGGTATTGTAGATAAGTGGCAGAGATTATTAAATTTAATGGCAGAAATAGTCGGCGTTCCAGCCGGTCTAATAATGAAGATTGATCCTCCCGAGATTGAGGTTTATATCTCTAGTAAAACTGAAGGAAATCCCTACCACAAGGGTGAAAGGGCTAATCTCAACACAGGCCTCTATTGTGAAACTGTCATGCAAAAACGTGAGCCTCTTTTAGTTCCAGATGCCACCAAAGATCCAAAATGGGATCACAATCCAGACATTAAGCTTGGAATGGTATACTACCTCGGTTTTCCTCTTGAGTGGCCAGATACTCAAATTTTTGGAACTATATGCGTGCTTGATTACAAAGATAACCCAAAATCCACCAAATATAAGGAATTAATCTTTGAATTCAGCGAAATCATAAGAACTGACCTTGAAAATATTGTCAAAAGATATGAGCTTGAACGTGAAAAAGAAAAGCTAAAAGAAAGCGAAGAGAAATTCAGAGAACTTTTTGATAATATGGCAAATGGAGTGGCGGTCTACGATGCAATAGACGGCGGAAACGATTTTGTTTTCAAAGATATGAATAAGTCAGGGCAAAAAGTAAGTAAAGTAGATATTACAAAAATAAAAGGTAAGAGCATTTTAGAGGTATTTCCTGGAGTAAAAGACCTCGGATTATTTGATATTTTTAAGAAAGTTTACAAAACAGGCAAATTCGCATATCTTCCAACAACGATGTACAAGGATGATAGAATTTTTCAATGGGTTGAAAATTATGTCTATAAATTACCTTCTGGCGAAATAGTTGCAGTCTATGATGATATAACTGAGAAAAAATCGGCTGAAAAAGCGTTAATAGAAAGCGAAGAGAGGTTCAAGAGCTATGTGGAAAATGCCAATGACATTATTTATACGTTAACGCTTGATGGCATTTTTACCTACGTTTCACCCAGCTGGACGAGACTCCTGGGGCATGCCATAAACGAGGTAGAAAATCACCCGTTTCAGGAGTTTATGCATCCAGATGATCTACAGGAAGCCATAGAATTCCTGGATAGGACCATTAAAACAGGAGAAAACCAAGCCAACATAGAATACCGGGTTCTCCACAAGAATGGCACATGGCGGTGGCATACCTCGAATGCTTCACCCATACATGACGCCACTGGTAAAGTTGTATCCTTTTTAGGCATTGCCCGCGATATTACTAACCGCAAACAGGCGGAAGAACTATTGAAACAAAGTCAAGAAAAATACCGAGAGCTCGTTGAAAACGCCAACAGTATTATCGCTAAGTTTGACAAAGACGGGCGAGTCATTTCAATGAATGAATACGGATTGAAGTTCTTTGGTTACACTGAAGATGAACTAATAGGTAAACTCTTTAGTGAAACAATCTTGCCAAAAGTCGAATCGACCGGCAGAGTTTTGGAAAATCTTCTAACAGAAATAGCAAGTAACGTTGATAAATATACTAATAATATTAATGAGAACATTAAGAAGAACGGAGAAAGAGTCTGGATATACTGGACAAACAAACCAGTATACGATTCTAACGGAGATGTAATTGCAATACTTTGTGTCGGAAACGACATCACCGAAAGAATAAACTTGGAAAAAGCTTTATTGGAATCAGAAGAGAAATTTAAGAGTATATCAAATTCTGCTCAAGACGCTATAATAACTATGGATAACGATGGAAACATTACATACTGGAATAAAGTGGCTGAAAATATTTTTGATTATTCTTCACAAGAGGTTTTAGGTAAAGATCTTCATATGGTCATTGCTCCAAAAAAGTGCTATGATAATTTCCAAAAAGGTATGAGTGATTTTAAATTAACTGGAAAAGGAAATGCAGTTGGAATAACTTTGGAACTATCTGCATTGAGAAAAAATGGTGAAGAATTCCCAGTAGAACTTTCTCTTTCTGCAGTTAAATCGAGAGGCAAGTGGGGGGCAGTTGGAATTATTCGAGATATCACTGAGAGAAAGAAAGCCGAAGAAAAAGTAAAGACCTTAAATGAAGCATTAAGAGTTTTAAATAAGATCCTAAGGCACGACATTCTAAACGATCTGACAGTTGTAATGTCGGCATGCGATATGATTCACACAGACGATGAAAAAATGAAACAAAAGGCGGCCAAAGCGATTAGAAAGAGTGTTTCTCTAATAGAACAGATGAGAGAGCTTGAAAACGCTCTTGTCTCTGATGAAGACCTTTCTGAAAAATCACTGAGAAGTGTAGCTGAAAGTTTAGTGAAAAACTATCCCGATATCAAATTCAGCATCAAAGGCGATTGTAATGTTTTATGCGACGAAGCTTTGAGTTCAGTTATAGACAACCTTGTCCGGAATGCTATAGTCCATGGAAAGACTGATAGGATTGACATATCGATTCACGACAAAGATGGCAATTGTGAGATGAGAATTGCAGACTATGGAAAAGGCATACCTGACGATATAAAAGACAGAATATTCGGTGAAGGGGAAAGCTTCGGCGATACCAGGGGTTCGGGGCTTGGATTATATATTGTGAAGAAAGTCATGGAGCGATATGGCGGGGAGATTAGTCTTGAGGATAACAAGCCGAATGGGGCTGTGTTTATATTGAAATTTAAAAAACAATAGTTAAAAATTAAAATAATTTTTCTACCTTTTCATCCATTTCCAGTTCTCTTGCCGAGAAGTAGCCCCACTCCTCTGTTGGGCCTAACACCAAGCCATAGTAGATTATGTCGTTCTCAGGCTTTCCGTCTATCATTGAGCCGCCTGTCTCGTCCTCTACTCTTCTAATTTCAGAAACTTCAGTTGCAAACCAGTGCCAGCCCGTTTCGCTCTTCCAAGCGGCTATTATCTCGTTTCCTTCAACAAACTTCTTCCCGTTCATTTCAATTATTGTTGCCGTTTTGCATCACCTGATTTTATTCTGCAAAAATAGACTAATACATTGTCATGGCCTAGAGCTAAATTTAGGGCCAGAAATTGGCCCTAATTTAAAGGCCAGATCTATGTTTTATGATTACCAGCTTCATCACCAAAAGGAATATAAATAAGTAAGATAATCTTACTTCATGACTACAACTACCGTAAACGCCAAGGAAGAGTTCACCCGTGTAAGCTCCAAAGGCCAGATTGTCATCCCTAAAGACATCCGGGAGAGTTTAAACATCCAGGAGGGGGACATGTTGGCAGCCGTTTCTGAAGAAAACTTTATTATCTTGAAAAAGATCGATTCAAAAATTACTGAAGAGGAGAAAATACTTCTCAAGAGAATAAAAGAGGCCTGGGACAGCATAGATCGGGGCGAGTACACAGAGATGGAAGGAAGCGAACTCTTAAAGGAAATGAAGAAATGGTAAGGGTAATCTATTCTAAGGAATTTGAGCAGGATGTAAAAAAGATCCGTGACAACGCTGTAAAAGAGCGAATGATAAAACAAGTTGAGAAGATCTTGAAAAATCCCGAGATTGGAAAGCCCCTTCGATATAATCTAAAAGGTGAAAGATCAGTTTACGTTTCTCCATATAGATTGGTATATGCCTTAGTGGATGACAAGATTTTTCTTCTCAGATTCCGGCATAGAGAAGACGTTTATGAATGAGAAGTAATTGGCCCTATCTTTTAATAGAAGTTGGGAATGTTAAAGGATCCTTTAATGAAAATAAAATAAATAAGCTCCTAGTTTTATTATGCGGTAAGATAAAATAAACAAAGCTTAAAAAGTTAGAGGAATATAATAGTATGTATTATTAATATTTTTATTGAAGGAAGATTGAATGGCTACATCATCAATAAGAGCATTGATTGTTGAAGATTCAGAAGAAGATGCCGAACTAATCTTAAAACTATTCAAAAAAGAGGGCCACGTAGTTCATCATGAAATCGTTTCTTCTTCCCAAAAAATGCAAGAAGCGCTTTCCAAAGAACAATGGGACGTTATAATCTCTGACTATTCAATGCCTGGCTTTACCGGGATAAAAGCCTTAGAGATACTGAAAGCCACTGGACTTGATATACCGTTCATACTAGTTTCTGGAAAGATTGATGAGGAAACTGCAGTGGAAGCCATGAAGAAGGGGGCTGTTGATTATATCTCCAAAAACAATCTCTCAAGATTAGTTCCTGCAGTTGAAAGAGAAATAAAAGATTGTGAAATAAGAAAAAAACAAATGAAGATGCATTCTGAATTCATAGAAAGTGAAGAAAGATTTAGACTGGCCTTTAACAATGCAAATATAGGGATGTGCCTAGTAGATCTAAAAGGCAACTTCACAAAAGTCAATCAGAAGCTTTGCGAAATTTTAGGTTACAGAAAAGAAGAGCTCGAAGGATTGAACACAAGTACTATTACATATGAAGAGGATAGAAGTGCAGGCCCAAAATTTATAAAAAATGCCGTAGAAGGAAAATCTTCAAACATAGTATTTGAGAAGAGGTATATCCACAAAAATGGTGATATAGTATGGGCAGAAGTTTCAAGCTCTCTTGTAAAAGATGAAAAAAATTCGCCCCTTTACTTTATCTCACAGGTCAAGGACATAACTAAAAACAAAAACGCAGAGGAAGCTCTAAGAAAAAGTGAAGAGAATTATAGATTGATAGTAGACAATACAAGTGATTTAGTCTTCAGAATAGATATGAATGGGAAATTTATTTTCATGAGCAAGAGCGTTGAAAAACACACAGGATACACTGATCATGAAATAGTTGGGAAGAACATCAAGGATTTTCTATCTCCAAGATCATATGCCGATGCAATCGAGAGGATAAAACAAAGAGTGGACGGAGTAAAAAATCTTCCCAAATATGAAGTTGATGTAATATCAAAAGATGGGGAGGGCATACCTTTTGAGTTGAATACTTCTCCGATTTACGCAGATGGAAAAATCGAATCCATCTTGATAGTGGCAAGGAATATTTCGGAGAGAAAGGAATCTGAAAAAAAATATAAGTTCTTGTTTGAGAACAATATGGCCGGAGTTTACAGAAGTTCATTTGATGGAACTCTTCTTGAATGCAATACCGCATTTGCCAATATTCTTGGATATAACGACCCAAGTGAGATTCAGAATATTCCCACATGGAAACTTTATCCTGAAAGGAAAGATAGGGAGGAATTTCTAAGAAAACTCTCTGATGCGGGGCATCTTCTGAATTCTGAAATATGCCTTAGTAGGAAGGATGGAAGCCCAGTTTGGTGTATTGGGAATGTCAATCTCATCAAAAATGAAGTTGGTGAGAAAATTATTCAGGGGACAATTATTGATATTACAGACAGGAAAAAGGCTGAAGAAGCATTGAAAGAAAGTGAGGAAAAATACAGAACAATAGTCGAAGGGCAGACAGAATTCATAACTAGATTTTTACCAGATGGAACACATACTTTTGCTAACGATGCATTGTGTAATTATTTTGGCGTGAATAAAGGAAACATTATTGGAAAAAAGATTTCTGACGTGAAGCTTGGAGCAGTTATACCAGAAGAGGACATGAAGCGAATGAAAAAACATTTTGCTTCATTTTCCCTAAAGGATCCAATCAAACAAATTCAGCACCGATTTGTTTTTCCTAATGGAAATGTTAGATGGGTTGAATGGCAGGACAAAGCTATATTTGATGACTCAGGTAAGATCACTGAATTCCAGTCTGTTGGAAGGGATATCTCTAAAAGAAGAAAAGCCGAAGAATCTCTAAAGGAGAGCGAAGAAAGATTCAGACTATTTTTTGAGAAAGCAAACGACCCCATTCTTTTAATAGATGAAGTTGACAGCATAATAGAGGTCAATGAAGCGGCATCTAAAGTTTTTGGTTATACAAAAGAAGAATTTTCATCGAAAAGAGTTTCAGACTTGCAGGCACCAGAAGTAAGAGGGATACCAGGAACTGTAATAAAGTCAGAGCAAAAGAAATACGGAGAGCATCCATTTGAAGCGCTTGACATTGACAAATTTGGCAGAGTATTTCCTGTGGAAGTTGCCATCTCAAAAATAAAATTCAAGGGAAAAGACCTTACATTCAATATATCGAGGGATATCTCCCACAGAAAGAAGATGGAGGCGGAAATTCAGCTATTGTATAGGGCCATAGAGCAGAGTTCTAGTATGGTCGTCATAACAGATAAGGACGGCGGCATAGAGTATGTCACTCCGAAGTTTACTGAAGTGACTGGATATGCCTCATCTGAAGTTATCGGAAAAAATCCAAGAATACTCAAAACTGAATTTCTGCCGAAAGAGCATTTTGAAGAGTTGTGGAAATCGATCACCTCTGGAAAAAACTGGAATGGCGAGTTCCATAACAGGAAAAAGGACGGCACGATGTACTGGGAATCTGCTTCAGTTGCTCCAGTTAAGGATTCAACAGGGAATATAAATCATTTTGTTAAAGTTTCAGAAGACATTACATATAAGAAACTTGCAGAAAAAGACCTCCAGGAGAAAGAAGAGACTTTGAGAGGAATCCTTTCAGCAACCCCTATCGGGATAAATCTTGTGAAGGATAGGTCTATAGTATGGTGCAACTACTTTATGACAGAGATTACGGGTTACAGCCAACAAGAGTTAGTTGGGAGAAATACAAAATCACTTTATGTCAACGAGGAGGAATACCAAAGATTCGGTGACCTTTACAGGGAGAAGTTTGAAGGCCCAGTGAGATTTGAAACCCAATGGATAACGAAAGATAGGAGAGTCATTGATGTTTTGATACTTCTAAATCCCTTAAATCCTTATGACCTTTCAAAAGGATACATAACAATAGTTTCCGACATCACAAAAACAAAGAAATCCCAAAAACAACTAGGCGAAAACTTAGAATACTTTGCCCATCTCGTAGATCATATAAGGAATCCTCTGGCGATAATGAGCGGATTTATTCAAGTTGAAGTTGAAAATGAAAAAACTAAAGAGAGAATTCTGAGGCAGATAGACAGGATTGAAGAGTTGATAAAGCAGCTTGACCAAGGATGGATGGATACAGAAGAAACAAGAAGATTTTTGAAGAGATATCTATAAGGATAATATAATTACAAGGCAATGGCTAAACTTCAAATAATCTTTTTTGACTTTTACTCCTTTATTTCTACTTTAATTGTAAAATATTGGCCCCAAAGATCTTGATAACTAAATTAATAAATCAATTGATTTTTCCATTAAATGAATTGGCCCTAATTTTAATAGAAGTTGGGAATGTTAAAGGATCCTTCAACAAGAAAAATAAAAATAATCAGAGTTTCATATGGCCTTTGCCTTCTTCACCCTAGCCATGAGCCTGGCCTTAATTTCCGGGTCAGAGTCTACAATTTCTAGGAGTTCAAGAAATCCGCTCAATCTATCTATTCTATCAGGGCCTTCCTTTGCAGCATCCAGGAATTCTTTTCTGAGGTCAATTGCTGTTTGCTCCATGTGGAATATCTTTTCCTCTTTCAATGGCATGCCGCACCTATAGCAATACTCAGACGATGGTCCGCAGTTCTCCTTGCACCTGGGGCATGCGACAGGTTTGATACTTTTGTCATTATCTTTGTTCTCAATCTTAAGGCCGTAGACCTTGTTGTAGATGGCATTGTCGATGTCCCTCCCTGAAAGATGGACATAAACCTTTGGCATGTCGGAGCCAAGCTGCCAACCCAAGTAGTGGCACATTTCAGACTCTGTTAGCTTTGAGGCCAGATGAGTTGCTCTAGTGTGTCTTATAATGTGTGGCGTGACCTTTTTCTGGACGCCTGATTTTTTTACCGCTCTTTTTAGAATGTTCTTATATGACTCATAATAAAGTGGTTTCTCATTGTTTTTATATCCAATTCCAACAAAGAGCGGTTCGTCTGGGGATGGATTCGGGTGTATCTGAACCCAGTTTTTGATGTAAGGTTCTGCCATCACAAATGGCACAAGTCTCTCTCCAGTTTTTCCTCTGACCTTTACCTTGCCGCCATAGTCATTGAAGACTAAGTCCTTGAATGTGATTGAGGCAAGCTCACCCACCCTAAGGCCGCAGTCATAGAGAAGCGCAATGGCTGCCTTGTCACGAGGGTGCTTGGCACCTTCAATCAACTGGAGTATCTCTTCTTTTGTTAGAACTTGAGGCTTTCTTGACTGCTTCTTATCCCCTTTTAGTGCCTTGAGGTCAGTCCAATCCTCTCCTTTCAGCCACTTGAAGAACTTGCTAAGTGTCCTCCGGTATTCATTCTTGGACGAATCCGATAGGTCTTCAACTTCTATTTTTTCCAGAACTTCAATTATGTCCTTGGAGGTCCAACTCTTAAAGTCCTTATCTTTATACCTCTGGCAGATGAGCCTTAAATCAAGCATATATCTAACTGTCCTCAATATCCCAATCCTGCCAGCAATGAGGTTGCTTTTGAACTCTCTTATTAGATTAATATTGGATTCGGATATTCCTGACCTCAATAGGCGCCCTTCTTCACCTGAAAGCATAACCTTTTCTTTGTAAATTCCCATATATTGAGAATAGGCAGTTTAGATTTATACATTATCCAAAGGCATTTGGAATTAAAAAACCCGCCCAGCTCCCGCACTATTATTTATTACCATTAATATTATATCTAACACAATCTTT
>CAZUMN010000019.1:0-17082 GCA_964621955.1 uncultured Thermococci archaeon | reverse complement strand
CCCAGCTCCCGCACTATTATTTATTACCATTAATATTATATCTAACACAATCTTTTTTTAATTGATTATCATGGGATTCGAAATACCTGAAATATTAAAGATATCAGAGCAGATGAAAGATAAATTAATAGATAAGATGATTACAAATATTACTTTGACAGAGCATTCAAAATCTATAATTAAACAAGGTATGTCAAATCTTGACAAAAGACAGAATGATATACTAGATACTTCTATTAAAAAAATCACGCCTAAAGGTAAATGGATATTCTTGGAATTTCAAAATAATACTATATTGATGTTTGGGGAGATAATTGGGAAGTTTTCATATATTGAAAAAGGAGAATCTTTACCTCTGAAGTATCATGTGATTTTTCAATTTGATGATGGATCTTCTTTGACCTTCCAATCTTCCCTATACGCTTTTTTAACAGTTGCGACAAGAGATGAGAAGAGTCAGCATAGATATGCAGGCAATATTGGTCCATCCCCAAATGAATCTAACTTCTCATTAGACTATTTTTTACAAGTATTGTCAAATAATGAAAAAAAGCCAATTAAGTCAGCGCTAAATATTCAAGATCAAATATCTGGTCTTGGAAACGCATATATCAACGATATATTATTTGAAGCTGGAATTCATCCAAAAAGAAAAGTTTCGGATCTTAGTCACATAGAGAGAAATAATATATTTGATTCAATTATTAAAATAATAACATCCGCTATTCAACTTGGGGGAAGTGTTGATGAATTTGACCTTTATGGAAATCCAGGAAAATATTCTCGTATAATGGACAAAAATACTCCTCTTTGCAGAAAATGTGGTGAGAAAGTTATTAAAGAAAATATACTTGGCTCTTCCTCATATTTCTGCCCAAAATGTCAGAATTTATAATCTGTCTGTTTATTTCCTGATTCCCAATAATCTAAGTATTATGTCTAGTATGCCCTTAGTTTCTTTAGTATTATCCTCTTTAGTTTCTACTGTTTCTTGATTAGATTCGTACTCTTTGGGATCATTTTTATCAGAAATATATTTATTCGCATCAAATTCTTTTTTTTCACCTATATCGAACAGAAATACTTTCTCTCTCGATGTTGAAACTAAACTTGAGCTATCTAGAGAGAGTACAAGAGAATTAATAGAGTACATGTAATTGGGATCATCAAATGTTTGATAGCTCCATATCTCTTTTCCATTGTTAGATAATAAATATATTTTGTCCATCGATCCTGCGGCAATTAAATTTGCATCTGGATTAATAGAAACTGAATAAATTCCTTTATCGTCAAGAGACTTCCATAACTGCTGGCCATTATTTGAGATTAGGTAGACACCACCTTCTCTAGAACCTGCAACTATATACTCCCCACTAGGATTGATTTTGACATTTAATACTCCCTCATTTCTTTTAGATTTGCACAATGTTTCTCCAGTTTTCGAGATGATATATATCCAACCATTTTTTGTTCCAGCAGTGATATATTCGCCATCAAAACTTATATCTACGGAATTGACTTCACCTGTTGTCTCTACATCCCAAAGAATTTTTCCATCATGGGATAATAGGTATAAATTCTGATCATTTGATCCAACTACAACATAGTTTCCATCAGGAGTTATCTCGACTGCTGTAACTGGGGCACTAGTTTCAAGTTTCCAGAGGAGGTTCCCTTTTTTTGATAATAAATATGCCCCCCCATCGTCGGATCCAGCAATAATTTTTGACCCATCAAATGAGGCCGCAACAGATTCTACTGTGTTTTCCGTAGGAAAAGTCCATAGTAGCTCTCCATTGTTAGAAAAGAAATAGATATTCTTATCTCTCGATCCACCAATTATAAAAGATCCATCAGGAGTTATATCTACAGAAAGTGCCCTATCATTGGCCAGAAATTTCCATAAAATATTCCCCTCTTTTGAAAAAAGGTAGAAATTATTATCAAGTGACCCTGCAGCAATAAATGATCCATCTTGACTTATATCTACAGAATACACTGTTTTTTCAGTATCAGCATTCCAAAGAACGCTGGAAGAAGAAACTGTTCCAAATAATATAAAAAACAAAATAAAAGTGGAAAATAGCAATAGTATCTTTCTCATAGAAAACTTATAAAATCTCTTTTTTTAAATTTAATTGTAATAATCTAAATGAAGAGATGATCGTACATTAAGTCAATTAGCATAATGTTCTTTTTAATTATATTAACATATTTTATTCTTTGAGCTAGATAGTGGATATTCAATAATAAATATTGCACCACTGAGATTATTATCGGTTACTTTTATACTTCCACCATACTTTTCCATTATTTTTTTGACAATATACAACCCAAGACCTGTGCTTCTATTGTTCCCATAACTGAACCCTTCTTCAAATATTTTATTTTTTATCTCTTTAGGGATACCTACGCCATAGTCAATTATCTTAACTTCACAAGATTTTTCTGTCTGTTTAATATCTATATCTATTCTCTTAGTCTTTCCATGTATAACGGCATTTCTGATTATATTGTCCATCACAGAGAATATCGCTTCATCAGTACATATCTTACATTTCCCGCTAACATTGAATTCAATTTCACGATAATTCTTAATAACTTCTTGAATAACTTCATTAATCTCATATTTTTGTGCTTGATTTCCAGAAATAAGTGCTTGTTCAAGCTCTCTCATTCTTTCTATAAGCTCAATGCTTTTAGTGATAGCTTTTGATGCCTTTTGTTTTAATCTTTCATCTTCGCCTGACATCAAATCAACTGCTGTAAGAACAATAGTAAGATCATTTAATATATCATGTCTTAGTATCTTATTTAGAATTCTTAAAGTTTCATTTAATTCATTTACTTTATCTTCCGCTTTCTTTCTTTCTGTGATATCGGTGCCAACACAAAATATGCCTTTAATATTGCCATTTTCATCCCTTATTGGTTTATTTGTCCAATATACCCATACTCTTTCTCCGTTCTTTTTTATATTCTCATTAACATTAACGCTATACTGGGATTCTAGATTGATCATGTTTTGGATAATTTTCTTTAGTTCTTTTCCGGATGTTTCAACTTCAGGAATTATTGTACCAATGCCAAACTTTCCAATTAGCTCATTTTCAGAATAGCCAAAGAATTTTAGTCCAAATTCATTCATTGAAATTATTTTTCCTTCATTATCAAATTTTAAGATAATACTATTTGCATTTTCGACTAGTTCTCTATACTTTTCTTCACTTTCCTTTAGGGCTTTCTGAAACTTGTCCTTTTCAGTAATATCTAAGCCTACGCCAAAAAAGAAATCAAATGTTCCATCTTCCTTAAGTATAGATCTGCCATGCCACTCCACCAAAAGCTTCCTTCCATCTTTTGTTAGTACCTTATTTTCGTTAATAGACTGTTCATTGTAGTTTAATATTTTTCCGAATATCCGAGATAACATTTCTTTGTCTTCTTCAGGAACAAAAGTCGAGAGATAATCAACACCGATGACCTCATCTAATGAATAGCCGATTGCTTTCAGCATAGAGTTATTCATCAAAGTCACCTTGCCATTTGCATCCATGGCTACATAGAATAAGGGAGAAGCTTGAACAAGTGTGTTAACAAATTCTTTTTCTTTTAACAGTGTCTCTTCAGCCCTTTTTTGATATGTGATGTCTCGAATTGATTCGATGGCCCCAACTTTATTGCCTTCGTTATCATAGAGGGGGGCCGCTATTGCCCACACGTAAGCCCCTTTATTATTATAAAGGGCTGGTGTGAAAACTTCAGCATATATCATGTCACCTTTCTTTTTGATAAATTTGTATTTTGAAACTATATCACTATTTTTATCAAATAGTATATCAATTAGTTGCCGTCTAGGTTTTCCGTAAAAAGGAATAGATACATTAATATGCTCTTTTCCAATCATATCTCTTTTTGGAATTCCAGTCATTTCTTCAATAGCATGATTCCAGGCTATAATTTTGTCATCTTTATCTATAATGAATGTTGCATCAGGAAGGAATTCGATAATGTTTTCAAGCTCTTTGTTTTTAGACTTCAAGCGCTCTTCAGACATCTTTCTTTCAGTAATATCTTGTATAACTCCTGTAACAGCAACAATTTGGCCCAAATTGTCTTTAATTGGAGTTACCGATAAATCGGCCCAGAAATATGAACCGTCTTTTTTTAGATATCTTTTTTCGATTTTATATGATGTCTTTTTATTTTCAAAAAGTGGGATAAATTCATTTTTACTTAATTCTATATCTTCATGGTGTGTTACATCATCTATATTAAGTTTTAGTAATTCTTCTGCAGTGTAGCCCAACAATTCAGCTAATTTACTATTTACTTCAAGAAAGTTGCCTTTCGAATCTACAAGGTCTATTCCAACTGATGAGTTCTCAAATATTGATAATAGTTCCTCTTTCTTTTTTCTTAATTCATCTTCAATTAATTTTTTATCGGTAATATCCCTACCCACAGCTTGGTACTCGATTAAATTTCTGTCGTCATCGAATATCGCCCTATTTATCCAGTGTAGAAATCTAGGCTTTTCTCCAATAATGTATCTATGTTCAATTTCTTTAATTGGATTGGTAAGGGTAAGGGATTCTAATAGTGATTTTAATTTTTTATAATCTTCTTTAGGTAAGAACGAGAAAAAACTTTTTCCAATTAATTCTTCCCTTTCCATCTTCATATAATTGCAATATGCATCATTAACAAAAGTGTGGATACCCTTTGGTGTAAATCTAGTTATAAATTCAGTCTGATCTTTCACAATATTCTTGTATCTCTCTTCACTCTGTTTTAATGATTCTGAAGTATTTTTTAATTCAGTTAAATCGTTTAGAATTACAACTGTTCCAAAGAATTTTCCGCTAATATCAAGCATCTTTTTCATTTTTATTTGAAAATAGCACAAACCTTTTTTAGTTTGAATTAATTTCTCAAATTCGGATTTTTCTTTTTTTGATAATGTAAAGGCTTTAATTTCGTCTTTTATGAAATATAATTCAATTTCTTTCTTTACAATTTCATAGTATTTTTCGCCAGATGTTTTATAGAATTCAAAATATTCTGAAGTCGCATGATTCAAATTTTCAATAATATTTTTTTCATTTACAAAAAACATAGGTGCATTAAGACTATCAAATATCGTTAGATACTTATTCTTTTCATTAGTCATATACCGATTTTTAGATTGAAGGTCCTCAATAATGTTTTTTTCACCTAGTTCGCTCCATTCGCTTGAAAATCCAATTTCCAATCTGTCAAAGAATCGATTTATATATGTTAAATACTTGTTCTTATCGTTATTATCAAAATCTGTTTCTGATATCAAATCAATGTAACTTTGTCTATAATATTTCATTAGCCCTAAAAACATTGAAAGGGTTACACCTCTACTCCTATGTCTTTGTGCCTCAAGAATACCAAACGCAGCGATAGGATCTTTAGAATAATCTTCATCGGGGCCTAGATCAGGAATTCCATTGTATTTTTTCAAACCTTTAATAAAACTTTCAGAAAGGCCAGAAATAGAAAGTCTCCATGCTTCAACTAATGTTGAGGCATATTTAGTGTAATCATTAGCTTTTGCATAATCAAGAATTCTCTGCATTAGCCAATTCTCATTTGAGGAAATTAAATCAATTAATTTGTCCATGGTTTCTTAAAATAACTTACTCTAAGTCTTTTTAATCTTTTCGAATTGATTACTTATATTACGATATTAGAAATAATTTAATCATTTAAAATTAATAATCCAATAAAAAATTACTATTTTAGGATTATTAGATTGTTTTTTCCATATTTCTGCTTAGCTATTAATTCATTTTTCTCCATTTCAGAAATAATTTGGCTGATTTTGGATTTAGACATACCGGATTGCGAAACAATATCATTTTGAAAGCATTTACCTCCTGATGATCTTAGAATACTGATGACTTTTTCTTGGTCAGATAGTAATATGGGCATATTTTTATTTTTTTTTTGATGACAAAATAAAATATCAGGACTATAACAATTATCAAAATACTGATAAATCCAAATAGAAAGATATTCAAAGAACTTAATAATGATTTCTTTTCCAAAACAATTTTTGGTTCATTATTTAATAAGATTTTTGGACCGTACCAGAAGACTGAATTTTCTCTTTTTTCGTTTGGGTCTGGATTAATGCTAACAATGGAATATTCTTTAGGGTATTCAATTACCAGAACTTCTCCTTCCTTCAAATGACTGCCTTCGCTAAAAGAGTCACCTATCTGAATTATGCCGTTGTCTTTAAGGCCAAAACCCTTCCACAAGAATTTGATATTTACAATACCATATTTTTTATTAATTGAATCAATGATCTGATAGTTCAAAGAAATATTCTCAATAGTCATTTCTCTTCCTGAAGAATAAGCTACTCTGTTTATTATGTTTTGAAGCGAATCTATCTTTTTTTGAATAATAAAATCCTTATCTTCTTCTAATGCAGTCATGTATTCATTAAAGAAGTCAATATCTGCTTGAGTTTTTAGTTCAAATCTTGTTTCCAGGTTCCACAATGCACTTCCATCTTCGTAAACTTTTATGTAAATGCTATTAGTTTCTTCACAAACCATACCCGATACAGAAGAAAAAAATAAAATTGCGAAAATTGCAAATATTGCCATGGCTCTATTTTTCATATTACCAACTTTTAATTGAATCTTATTAAACTTACTATGAAAATGATTCAAAAAACATATAAATGAATTTCTTATCCTTCGTCTGATGGTAGATTATAACTTATCATTCAGAAAACCATTTTCTGACTTCAGAAAACTCCTTATTGGGATAGTTATCAATATTATCCCAATTGTGAACTTAATCTCGTATGGGTACATACTTGAAAGTTCAGATATAAAGAGAGGAGAGCAGACTGACAAGATGGAAGAATGGGACGATTTGGGCGGATTCTTTGTTAAAGGGCTTATCGCCTTTATAGTTTCATTGGTCTATGGTATCCCAGCTTTGATTGTTGGCGCTATTGCTTTCTTTGTAGCTTTTGGACCTTTGTTCGGCCAACTTATATCCATGGGAACCCAAAGGATTGAAACGATGAATCCCGAAGAGTTTATTCCAATGTTCATGCCATATTTACTGGCGGCATTGCCGTTGATAATAATTGTAGTTATCCTCATATTGATAGCTACATATGTGGCACCTGTTGCTGTTCTAAAATACATTAAAACAGATAAATTCTCCGAAGCTTTCAACTTCAAAGAAATATCCAAATATATTTTCACTGGAGACTATATCATTGCATGGCTCTTAATCTTGGTATTAAATTTAGGTTTAGTTGGAATATTATCAAATGTACCTTTCATTGGAACTGCAATAGCCTCTTTCATAACGGGAATTATAGGATTCTCTTTGTATGCTGGGGGCATGATGGAAATAGATAAAAAGAATTAATTTTTTTATTATATTTTTTTTAACCGAAAATTATCTATACTTGAAAATCAAATTTATCTTTAGGTGTAGAATTGATTCAGGATGAGCGAATAAAATTCTTAAATAACAAAAAAGAAAAAAACGGAGATTACGTTTTATACTGGATGCAGGCATCTCAAAGAACAGAGTACAACCATGCTCTAGAATATTCGATTATAAAAGCTAATTCTATGAAGAAGCCAATTGTGGTATTTTTTGGATTAACAGAAGAATTTCCAAATGCAAATCTCAGAAACTTTTCTTTCATGCTCGAAGGATTATATGAAGTTGGAAAATCTTTGAAAGATGTAGGAATTAAATTCGTTATTCAGAATATTTCTCCAGAAATCGGAGCAACAGAGATGTCAAATGATGCATCAATTGTGATTGTAGACGAGGGATATCAAAGAATTGAACGTCATTGGAGAAATTATGCTGCAAATAATATTGATTGCCCTCTGATTGAGATTGAAACTAACACAGTTGTCCCAGTAGAAGAAGTTTCAGCAAAAGAAGAATATACCGCTGCAACTATCAGGCCAAAAATAAATAAACTATTGAATTACTACCTTTTACCTTTAGAATTAAATAATCCCTTCAAAAGTTCATTGTCAATGGGCTTTGACTCGTTAAATATAGATTATCCAGAAGAATTAATTAAATATCTAAGGATAGATAGAAGTGTAAAAGTTGCACCTGATTTGTTTGGCGGGACATCAGAAGCCAAAAGCCATCTTGATTCTTTCATAAAAAATAAAATTGATAGATATGATGATTTAAGAAATAATCCAAATCTTGATTATTTATCAAATATGAGCCCATACCTACATTTTGGTCAAATATCTCCTCTTTACATTACATTGAAAATTCTACAGTCTGAAAGCCCAGGAAATGAGTCATATTTGGAAGAATTAATTGTGAGAAGAGAACTTTCTATGAACTATGTACATTATAATTCTAAATATGATTCATACGAAGGATTGCCAGATTGGTGTAAAAGAACATTAGAATCTCACGAAAAAGATCCCCGTGAATATATCTATTCTCTTAAAGAATTGGAAAATGCAAATACACATGATCCATACTGGAACGCCGCCCAAAAAGAAATGACATACACCGGTAAAATGCATGGATATATGAGAATGTATTGGGGAAAGAAGGTTATTGAATGGTCGAAATCACCTAAAAATGCTTACGAAATCTTAATTCATTTGAATGATAAATATGAGTTAGATGGGCGTGATGCAAATGGGTATACCGGAGTCGCTTGGTGTTTTGGAAAGCATGATAGGCCATGGGCCGAGAGAAAAATCTTTGGGAATATCCGATATATGAATGATAAAGGACTAAAGAGAAAATTCGATCCTGATGCCTATGCGAAAAAGATAAATGACCATATTACCAATACTTAGCTATGGAAAATCAAGAATTAATTGGAAAAAAGTTCCCAAAAATAACTGCTTATTCTCTGGCTAAAACTGAAGTCAGACTTCCAGATATGGCAATAGGAAAAATAACTCTAATTGCAATTGCATTTGTTCGTCAGGCTCAAAAAATGATTGATTCTTGGGCTATTCCATTTGAGAATAGATTTTCTAACAAAGAAAAGTATGCCTATTACGAAATACCGATGTTAGGGGGAATCTGGAGGGTATTCCGTGGTTCGATAGATGGGGGAATGAGGGCAGGGATACCTACTGAAAAACATACGAATGTCTTGACACATTATGGCAACTATCGAGACTATACTTCCTATCTTTTAATTGATAATCTAAATAATGGCCATGTTTTTCTTTTAGATAGAGAAGGTTTAATAAGGTTTAGAGGGATGGGATTCGCATCTGAAAAAGATATAATAGAAATGATTCAAATTGCAGAAAGATTAGGTGAATAATCTTGAAAGATTTTTTGAAACCAAAAATTGTTATCAGCAAATGTATAGAGTTTGACACATGTAGATACAACGGGCAAATGATATCAAGTGATTTTGTAGAAAAATTAAAATCTTTTGTGGAATTTATCCCCGTATGTCCTGAATTTGAAATAGGACTTGGAGTGCCAAGAGATCCAATTAGAGTTGTTTCATTTGGCGGAGATTTGAAGCTGATACAACCAAAGACTGAGGCAGACGTTACAAAAAATATGGTTGAATTCTCTAATTCTTTTTTAGACAAATTAACAGATATTGATGGATTTATTTTAAAATCAAAATCGCCTTCTTGTGGCATTAAAGATGTTAAGATTAATGCAGGAAGTGGAACTCCACCAAAAGAGTCCAAAGGCTCAGGATTTTTCGGCAAGGCTGTCTTAGAAAAATATCCTAATCTTGCTGTAGAAGACGAGGGTAGATTACTCAATTCTAGGATAAAACAGCATTTTTTAACAAAGATATATTCATTAAGGAGATTTAGAGAAGTCAAAAAAACAATGTCAAAGAAAGATTTAGTTGAATATCAGTCATACAATAAATTGTTGTTTGGTGCATACAGTCAAAAAGAAACAAAAGAACTGGGAAGAATTGTTGCCAATATGGATAAATATCCTCTGGAGAAAATATTTCAAAATTACGAATCTCATCTTTACGCTCTTTTTGATAAGCCCCCCAAATGCCCTCCTAATATAAATATACTGTTGCATGGATTTGGATACATATCTAAAAACCTAAATAAAAAGGAAAAGGAATTCTTTTTCGAGACTATAGATAAGTATAGAAAAGGTAATGTGGCCCTAAGCGTACCAACTAATATTCTTAAATCCTGGGTTTTGAGATTTGATGAAAAATATCTAGAAAATCAGAGTTTCTTTGAGCCTTATCCAGATGAATTGCTATCTATTGAAGATATTAACTCATGCGAAGTAAGGGACTATTGGGAATAGACTAGCTTTTCTTAAATGCTTTTATTTCTTCAACATCAGTTAGTTTCCAGACTATGCTCCTTTTTTCGTTAACAAGAGACTCCAAAGGTTCTTCAGAAGAATGACCTAAAGCCATCATGATATTTTTTGATAAATTTCTTTCTTTTATCATTTTAACAAAGTTTTTTCTTATATCTTCGCCGTCTTTTTCATCATCAATTTGAACAAGTTTTCCCAAAAGAACCATGAAACTAAAGTCTGAGAAATCTTTCTCATATTCCTCTATTTCTACAAGGACGTAAGGATACTCTCTAAATAGTGATATTTTCTTGCCGTAATTGGTCGATAAGAAGTACATATGGCCTTTTTCAAAGATATATAAAAGAGGTGCAATGTATGGATATTTGTCTCCTCTAAAAACAACTCTACAAAGGTATTGTTTTGAGATAAGTTTATCATATTCTGTTTTTTCCATTTTTGGGAGCTTTACAATATCATTTTTACCCATAGTTACTATTAAGAATATACTATTAAAAATCTTTTCTTGAATATATATTATATAAGATATTATTTAATATAATTTTTGCAAAATAGGCATAGATTTATAATTAGATTTTAGATTTGGAATTCAATTAATCTATATTGGCTTTCTTATGTCGGAAAAGATTGTTCAGAATCAACAAAAGAAACACACCGAAGGGATAAAGACACTTCTTGGTGACCCTAAAAGGGCTATAACAAAGTTAGCTATGCCCATGATCATAGCCATGTTTGTTCAAACTTTATACAATTTTGCTGATGCGTTGTGGGTTTCTTTTTTAGGGCCCGATGCACTATCTGCAGTTGGATTTTTCTTTCCTTTCTTTTTCATGATTATGTCAGTTGGTTCTGGTATAGGAATGGGGGGAAGTGCCGCAATATCTAGATTTATTGGGGCCAATAGGAAAGAAGAAGCCGATAATGTTGCCGCGCATACTATTGTATTAATGGTAATATTGGGAATTATTATTACAATCCCTTTTGTTGTATTTTCAAGAAATCTCTTTGAAATAATGGGTGCGGGAAATGTAATTGATGACGCCACTATTTATGCTCAGATTATGTTCGCTGGGACATTACTTATCTTCTTCGCAAATGTTGCAAATTCGATCCTTAGGGGGGAAGGCGATGCAAAGAGGTCTATGTATGCAATGGCGTTTGGTTCTGTATTGAATATAATACTTGATCCAATTTTTATCTACCCTCTAAAGATGGGAGTTGCAGGTGCAGCTTGGGCATCAATTATCTCAATGGTAATATCCTCTATAATCCTATTTTACTGGCTTTTCATAAAGAGAGATAGTTATGTTTCAATTAATCTTTCTAATTTTAGATTCCATAAATTTATTTTGTTAGATATACTAAGAGTGGGCGTTCCTTTTACATTATCTCAGTTACTTATGTCATTTTCTTTTTTAGGGTTGAACTTAATTGTAGTAGCTGTTGCGGGAACAGATGGAATTGCAATATATACAACTGGATGGAGAATAGTAATGTTTGGATCACTACCCTTAATTGGAATGTCAACAGCAGTCACTGCCGTTACGGGTGCAGCATACGGTGCAAACGAAATAAAAAAATTAGACATTGCTTATATCTATTCTGTAAAAATAGGATTTTTAATAGAAACATTTGTTGCAGCAATGGTTTTTATCTTGGCACCACAAATTGCTTGGATATTCACACAATCCGAAGGAGGATTTAGAATTCTTGACAATCTTATCAGCTTCTTAAGGATAACTGCAATTTTTTATCCATTTGTGGCTTTTGGAATGTTTTCTTCAGCTTTGTTTCAAGGAACAGGCAAAGGGGTCAATTCTCTTGTAGTTACTCTTTTTAGGACAATAATATTCCTAGTACCTTTTGCTTATTTATTTGCTATACTTATGAATATGGGAATTAACGGTGCTTGGTGGGGGATTGTTACCGGAAATATTTTGGGAACATCAATTGCCTTCATTTGGGCAAGGCTATATGTTAAAGGATTATTCAAAAAGAAGTCTATTTCTTAATTTTCTATTTACTTAGTAAATATTTTAACAATCTTCAAATTTGAACTGTTAATAGAAAAATTCTTATACTAGTGTTTCCAAATATATTTGGTGTTTTAATGAAAATAAACAAATTTAGAATATATTTATTCCTATTGGTAACATTATTACTTTCAATAATACCTGCAGCAATGGCACAAGAAACTGAAAATACTTTTTGTTATGATGTTCCAGATACTGTCAGAAGTTTGTCAGTTGTTACTAATGGGTACTATACGGCAGCAGCCGGAGTTGGAGAAGAGCCTGAAATTTTCATCTGTGACAAGGACGGAGTAAGATGGGGATGCAAAAAACGTGCTCTTGCAGTACTATTAAGTAAGGATGGCAGATACACTGTTGTCGGCATGAACGATGGCGTAGAACTATATGATAATTCTATGGCCGTGGATATTAGTAAAAGTTCTTCAACCCAATTGACAGGTGGGCATTGGGTAAATGACTACTCTGTACCAACCCATGTTGGCAGAAGGTGGGTTTGGGATGTAACTACGACTGAGAGCACAATCTACACTTGTAATCCTTTATGGAAATATACTACAAAAACAGAAACAAGAGTTCTTGCAATATCTGATTCTTCGTCCTATGTAATAGTAGGCTCTGGAGATACATTGTACTCAATAACAAAACAAGGTCAGTTATCGTGGAAATATCAAGCAGACAGTACAATTAATTATATTGCAACTAAAGGAAACTTCATTACAGTAGCTTCTCAGAAAACAGTATACTTGTTTAAAATAAATGGAGATCAAATGTGGAATTTTTCAGTAAGCGGTACACCTGAAGTTTTAGCATTAACTTCTACTGGGCCTTATGTGGTTATAGGTACTAGTACCGGAAATATTTATTATGTGGGTCCAGATGGGCAAAAATTATGGGACTATAAAAACAAAATGGGAATTGAAGCCATTGATGTGACTACTAAAGGAGCTTACATCGTAGCTGGATCTAAAGACAACAGCGTGTTATTTTTCAATGACATTGGTACAAAATTATGGGATTATAAAACAAATGGGCCGGTAAACTATATCTCCTTATCCCCTCAAGGTCAGTTCATAGCTGCTGGAGCAGATAAGGACGGATACTACCTCTTTAACTGGACAGGCAAAAAACTATGGGAGAGCAAAAATAAGGAAGTATACTTTTGGGCAATACATGTAGCAGACGATGGTAAGTGGCTATTAGGTGGCGTTGGAAAGTTTATGGGCGGGAGTACTGAAATGAGGATATCCAATAGAGTTTGTTTCTTCAACACAGAAGACTTTGCCATAGCAGATGATGCTCCAGATAAAAATACCGAAGTGACAACAACAACTCCTCCAGAAACTACTACCACTACCCAAACTACAAACAAATTCCCGGTTGCAAACGCTGGAAGCGACTTTGAAACAAAAATCGGCGACGCCGTTCATTTTGACGGAACAAAATCTACTGATGAAGATGGAAACATAGTGGCTTACAAATGGGACTTTGGAGACGGTACTTCTTCAAATGATGCAGAACCCCTTCATCAATACGCAACAGCAGGAGTATACAAAGTAACTTTAACTGTCACAGATGACAAAGGGGACACGGGACAAGATGTAATGTATGCGACTGTAAAAGAGGCGCAGTCTCAATCTCCCATTAAAGGTGTTCCAGGATTTGAGTTGCCTGCGTTACTTGGTGGGTCAGCAGTTGCTTACTATCTAATATCCAAAAGAAAGAGAAAGTAAATAGTTAACTTTATATTTTTTCTTTTATTTTAATTTTTAGGTGGTATAATGTATCCAAAGATGGATCAAAGAAAAATGCAGAAGATGATGAAACAGATGGGAGTATCCACAAAAGATATCCCTGCGGAGAAAGTTATTATTTTTACAAAAGATAAGAAAATGGTCTTTGAAAATCCTCAACTAACAGAAACTACAATGATGGGGCAAAAAACTTATCAACTTGCAGGTAACTACAGAGAAGAACTAAAAGAAATAGAGATTGCAATAAATGACGATGACATAGATCTAGTAGTTGCCCAAACAGGTGTAGATAAAGAAAAAGCAAAAAATCTTTTATTAAAAAATAAAGGAGATATTGCCGCTACTATAATGGAGCTTCAGAAATAATTATAATGATTTTTTCATTATTTCTATAGCTTCATCAATCTCCTTTTTTGATACTATTAATGGCGGAACAAGTCTTATTACTTTATCTCTTGTACAATTTATTAGTAGATTATTGTCAAAACATCTCTTTACAAAATCACTACATAAATCATCAAATTCTATTCCAACCATAAGCCCTATACCTCTAAGATCCTTAACGTGGGGCATATCTAACATAAATTCTAGTTTATTAAGCAGATATTCTCCCATCTTTTTAGAATTTTCAATTAATTTTTCTGATTCGATAGTGTTCATTACAGTTATTCCGACAGAGGTAGCTAGAGGATTTCCTCCAAAAGTAGTTCCATGATCTCCGGGTTTTAAAACATCGGATACTTCTTTTTTAGCAACAATCGCTCCTATTGGTACTCCACCACCAAGGGCTTTGGCTAAAGTCATTATATCAGGTTCAATATCATAATGCTGGAATGCAAACCATTTTCCAGTTCTACCTATACCGCACTGTACCTCATCAAAAACAATCAATATTCCCTTATCGTCTCTAAGGTCAGAAAGTGTTTTCATGAACTCCTTTGAAGCAATATTAATTCCGCCTTCTCCCTGTACTGGCTCAACTAAGAAAGCAGCAGTTTTACTATTAACTTTCTCAACAATATCATTTACATCATTAAATTCTGCTTTAACAAATCCCGAGGGAAATGGTCCAAATCCTGCCCTATATTTGTCCTTATCAGTGGTCATTAGTGTTGCAATAGTCCTTCCGTGAAATGAATGTGAAAAATATATTATCTCGTCTTTTCCTTTTTGGGATTGAAAACGTCTTGTAAGTTTTATTGCACCTTCATTAGCTTCAGCTCCACTATTACAAAAGAATGCCCTGTCAAGACCAGATGTTTCACATAGTTTTTTCCCCAAAAGATATTGAGAAGGAATATGATAAAAGTTACTTACATGAATTACTTTTCTTGCCTGTTCCGATATACTTTTAACAATTTGTGGATGTGCATGCCCAAGACAATTAACAGCAATACCTGCTAAAAAGTCGAGATATTTTTTACCATCTGTTGAATATAGATAGCATCCTTCTCCCTTTTCCACTACCAATGGAAATCTTCCATATGTGTTAAATACATAATTACTTTCCAAATTTTTTGCTTCTTCTAAGTTCATAATCTCACCTTAAGTATGGTATTCAGCATTAATTTTAACATAGTCATATGATAGATCGCAGCCCCAAGCTTTAGAGGAATAATCTCCCAAGTTCATATTTATTAATATTTTAACAAAGTCATTTTGTAATACTTTTCTCGATTCACTCTTTGGGATGCCTGCAGCCTTACCATTTTTTACAATCAATAAGTCTCCGATCCATACATCTAACACGGGTAGGTCCATTTCTGCTCCGGAGTATCCCACGGCCGCTACGATTCTGCCCCAGTTCGGATCTTCTCCAAAAATAGCGGATTTGACTAGGCTTGAGGAAATAACTGCTTTTGATGCTATGTCTGCATCTTCTTGACTTTTAGCACCAATGCATTCACATTCTATTAGCTTTGTCGCACCTTCTCCATCTCTTGCAATCTTTTTAGCTAACTCTATGCAGACGTGATCCAAAGATTTTTTAAAACTTTCAATCTTTTCTTTTGAGTCAATATTCACGTTTGAAAGACCATTGGCCATTATTATCAATGAATCATTTGTGCTGGTGTCACCATCAACGGAAATACGATTAAAGGATTTATTAACTGAAGATAAAAGTGATTCTTTTAGAATATCTGAAGGAACATTAGCATCTGTAAAAATAAAGCACAACATAGTTGCCATATTTGGATGTATCATCCCACTCCCTTTTGTAATTCCAGATATTATATAATCGTCATTTTCTATTGTTATCTCTTTTTTTACAAGGTCAGTTGTTAAAATAGCTGTTGCTATATTTTCTGAAGCACAAGGAGAACTCTCAATCATCGGTACAGTTTTTTCAATTGCGCTTTTCATTACGTCCATTGGTATAGGCACTCCTATTATGCCTGTAGAAAATACAAGACAATTTTCTTTTTTTATTCCTAATTTTTTACTTGCATATTCTGCCGTAAACAAAGCGTCTTTTATTCCTTCTTCTCCCGTACAGGCGTTTGCAAATCCACTGTTACATACTATTGCTTGTGCTTTTCCATCAGAAAGAAACTCCCGATCCACCATGACAGGGGCGGCCGCCGCTTTATTTTTAGTAAATACCCCTGCAGCATTACACAATTTTTCAGAATGAATAATTGTGAAATCTAGTTTTTCTTTTTTAAAGCCAGCATGGACGCCTTGACCCTTTATTCCTTTGACCTTTGTGATACCACCATCAATAATATTCATCAAATCCCCTTTAATAAAATATAATGAAAGATATATAAGATTAATGTTAATTTACTGACATCTTGAATATAAAAAATAAAAAAAGAGATATATTTGAAATAAATTCTATGAATATGCCTTCTAAATGTTTTATTTTATACGAAATATTGTTTTATAAATAAAAATATAACAATATAGGGTGTAAGGGGATTTTTTGAATAAAATAATTCTAGTAATAA
>CAZUMN010000018.1:16321-17478 GCA_964621955.1 uncultured Thermococci archaeon | reverse complement strand
GACAATATACTAAAGCTAGAGGGAGAGATAAATACTGCCAAGGATAACTACAGATCATTCCTTGACAAAGTTGGAGAAGAAAATGTCCCAACTTTTGAAGGAGAAACTTTGTTGAACACTATTAAAAGTAACTACAACAAGGCATTGTCTTCCTGGGAGTCAGGCGACTATAAGTCTGCAAAAGAATACTTGGATAAATTCAATACCGGGATAAACGAGTATTTCGGTGAGAAGGAAACTAAGAGCATCAATTTATTTTCAATAATCCTAATTGTTACAGTTTCGATACTGGCAATTATTGCTATACTCTTTTCAATGAAGAAGAAGAGCACGGTGTGTCCAAACTGCGGATATACCCTAAAGGAGTACTGGAGCCATTGCCCAAAATGCGGAGAACATAAAGGAGGGCGATAAATTGAATTTTGGAATAGGAATAGGTAAAGAAAGCGATCCTAAAGCTAAGTGCCCAAGCTGTAATGCCAATGTTTCTGAAGTGCCAAGGGGCGACAGATTCTTCTGCCCGTTCTGCGGGGAGAGCCTAAAAAAGAAGTATGTCACATTGAGTGCAAACAGGAACAGGATTAGGATAACAGTTGATCCAATATCGCCTTCTGGAAGGGAAGATTTCAGGTCATTTTTCCCTGAGTCAGTTCTATCCTATATATCTAGAAGACACTTTAAGTTCACAGAAGAAAATGGAGAAGTCTGCATCGAGGACATCGGCAGTGCAAACGGCACCCTCTTAAACGGGAAGGAGATTAGAGGCGGCGGCTTGTTCACCATAAAGAAAGGCGATAATATCGACCTTGGCGGAAGGCTAAGGGTTACTGTTGAGGGGATTGAGTTTGAATCGGTCTGATAAGCGGATCATCTTAACTATTTTTGTTATTTTTTTATTGTCCACTTCTATGCTTTGGTGCGTCTCTTGTGATTACGCCCCTTATGAAAGCTATGAAGATGAGATTATCACTTCAAACATTAAAATTACCAATGCGGAGAATAACATTAGGGACGGCAGATTGAATGATGCGCTGGAAAATCTTAGCGACGTCCCGCAATTGTTACTTGAAGTAAACGAGATGTGGTACAAGGATTACTACACAAATCAAATAAAGGATCTCTCTAGCGAGTATAAAGATTCTAACAGTTCAATTATT
>CAZUMN010000018.1:0-16221 GCA_964621955.1 uncultured Thermococci archaeon | reverse complement strand
AAATCAAATAAAGGATCTCTCTAGCGAGTATAAAGATTCTAACAGTTCAATTATTGCTGAACTTGACAGTGCCAAATACAAAAATCTAGGGGAAATGATAGCTATACTGGATGCCATCCTTTTGAGAAAAGAGGATATGGGCAAGTTGAGTGGATTTCAGGAAAAAGCATCCGCGCTCAATAGCAATATCAGCACCTCCTATCTGGAATATGGCATAATATACAAAATACAGGAAGATTACAAAAAATTATCAGACCTCACAAATAGATTAAAGATAATAGAGGCCAAGATAACTCCGGCCAGTATAGAAAATCCAGAAAGTATCCTCACGATCGTAAAAGATTATACCATAGCCCAGGACGACCCAAACTACACCTCCATTTTTCAGGGTGATGAAAATAGCTGGGTTAGAAAAAGAGTTTCTTTTTTTAATGATCTTTACGATATGTCCCTCGATATGGAGACGGTAGGCTCCTCTAAGGATTATAATTATGATGCCGTCCTATCCAAGTTGCAAAGTTTAGAACAAAAAGTTTCAGATTTAAAGCTTGAGCCAGCTACGGAAACTTTTGTCAGGGAGTCGCTCAATACCAAGAAGGCATACGTAACTGAATTAAAAGGAAATCAGGGGGAACTCAAATACACCTACATATTAATTTTAGTGATATCCTCCCTAGTTGCAATATTTGCTCTTGTCTACATATTCTTCTTTACAGGCAGAAAAAAGGAAAAGCCAGAGGAAGGCGACGTATCAAAATTGCTAGAAGGAAGGACTTTATTAATCTTTGATTCAAGGAAGTATGGCAACTCAGCGCATCCAAAGAATATAGAGGTCTATGCAGAATCGGATGTGGGATTAAAGAGGGAGCTAAATGAGGATTCCATAGGTATTACATTCAATAGGGATGGATCAAAGGGCCTATTTGTCCTTGCAGATGGCATGGGCGGGCACAACGCCGGGGAAGTGGCGAGCAAGATTGCAATTCAAACTGTTTTGGAGGATGGGAAGAAGGAACTATTTGATTACCAGGAGCTAAATGATACTGACATAAAAGATATCCTAAGGAACATTGTTTACAACGCCCACGAAGAGATACTCTGCATATCAAAATCAAATCCCAGCATGTGCAACATGGGGACAACTCTAGAAGTTGTGTTCCTAAATAAGGACCACATCTACTATGCCCATGTAGGGGATTCCAGGATTTACACGACCTATACTGATGGCGATTCTGAAGAAAGGATATCCAGGGTGACAACAGACCACTCCGAGCTCGGCGCATACATGGAAAGATGCGGGGTCACAGAAGCTGAAGCAAGAAAGAATGTGCCTTCGAATGTGATCACTCAGGCTGTAGGCATCACATCCTCCCCTTTAAATCCGGACGTAGGTGATTTCCATATCGGTAAGAATAATTGGATTTTAATCTGTTCTGATGGGCTTTCAGATATGGTCCAGGACGATTCATACATAGGTAAAGTACTGATACATAACAAATTGGATGTTGTATCAAAAGTAAAAGAACTCGTCCAGGCGGCCAAGGATATGGGCGGCAAGGACAATATCTCCCTGATATTATTTAGAAGAAGGTGAGCCCTTAGATGCTAAGAAATGGGGAAGAGCTAAGGGGGAATTCTGGTGCAATTTACAAAGTCCAGAAGAAGTTAAGGGAAGGTGGAATGGGGGTGATCTGGCTTGCTAAAAGCTCAGAGGGCTTCCATGTGATCCTAAAGTCGCCTAAGCTTGACGGGGAAAATGACGATATAAAAATTGAAAAGATACTTATTGAAAATGATTTCTTATCAAATCTTTCCCATCCAAATATAGTCGAATACCTTGATACAATCCACCACGTCTATTATGAGAAAAGATTTCCCATAATTGTTATGCAGTTTGTTGATGGCGACAGGGTAAAGGAGATGTACTGGGGAAATCCAGCTTCAGAAGACGAAGCGATGCGTATTATTGTCCCCATTTTAAATGCTATAAGCTACCTGCATTCAATGAATCTCATACACAGGGATATCAAACCAGAGAATATCCTGATGGATGGCAAAAAGCCTGTATTAATTGATTTTGGGGCTGCAAGAAGCGGTTATAAGGAAGCAGAGCTTGTCATAGGGACCCCTGGTTGGGCGGCCCCAGAGCAATTGAACGGTAGCGCGCCTTCGCCACAAAGCGACATCTACTCTATCGGTGCTTTGATATTCTATATGATGACGGGAAAGGAACCAAGGTCATACCAATTGGATGACGGCCGACTTACTGTAGACCCGCTCTCGCTAAATATGAAAATGCCAAGGAAAATGTCCGATGTAATCAAGAAATGTCTCGACATAAATCCCTCTTTTAGATTTCTAACGGTAACAGAAGTTAGGGACTATCTTATCGCTGGGGAGAACATAGGCGGAAGCTACTCAGGTATACCCAGGATAATTATCTGTGGGGAGGCGGTGCCTCTAGTTACAGATAGCTACACTATCGCTAGGGATAGGACGCAGGGTGGGACGGGGCTTGCCAATATTGAGATAATGGAGCCGGGGCCAGTTTTTTATATCTCAAGAGGGCCCCCTTCGTCTGGATACTTACTTTTGCAAAAAATAGGATACGAGTGGTTTGCTGTTGATGTAAACACTGGAAACGGCGTATTTGTCTTCAAAAATAGTCAGTGGGCCCATTTAGAGAAAAATAATCCTAAAAGGCTAGAAGATGGGGATCAGATATGCTTTGGTTACAATGCAATTCAAGGACCATATATGCCTTTCTTATATAAAAAATATTAAAAAATAATTTATAGTGTTTTGAACTCTATCTTCATTGCCTTTCCTACTGTTATTACATCAGAGTGCTTCAAGGCGACCTTCTCACCTTTTCTAAGATCAATTCCGTTGACCTTTGTACCATTGCTGCTATCGAGGTCTTCCAGGTAGTATCTTACTTGCTCTGTCTGCTCGTTAAATGCCATGGTAATCCTAAAGTGACCTCCACTAGTCTTTCTAGAAATTGACTGGGCTTCCAGAGGAGTGATGAATCTCTCAAAGTCTTCCCTGCCAAAGATTCTGTGTATCTCGTTTACAACCCTTATTGTTTCTTGTGGGTGGTACAAGATATAAGAAGGGTTTGATGCAGTTTCAACTTTCCTTCCAACGACTGTTTTGTCGTCTTGTGGCATTGAAACTCCAGGTCTTCTAAGTCCCGTGTCAACTATTGTTTCTCCATAGGAGCCTTCCGGTCTTCTGTAGGGCTGGGCTGAAGTTTGATTTATTCTTACTCCGCCTGTTGCTGGGGGTCTGCTGAACAATGTCTGCTCTGGCGCACGCTCGCCGGGCTTTTTAGTTATTTTGTAACTGATAGTGCCCACTTCCCCAATGTACTTAAAGTATTGAGCAGTTTGCTTGTGCAAGACCAGTAGCAGGATGACTACTAGGGATAAGCCCAATATTGGCAAAGGCAGTAAAAGAAGTCCTCCGATGTATTTTATTTTTCCAAGTATGTCCCCTAGCTGGGGAACTGTAGTTGCAAGTATTGAAATAATTGAAAGCCCTGCAAGGAGTATGATCTCTCCAAACCTCGACCAATTCCTGCCTTTATACAGGAAGTATCCAACCACTATGAAAAAAACTCCAAATATTACTGGAAGGAGCATAGCGGGCTGTGAAAAAATAATGGATGAATATATTGATGCAAGCACCAATACAAATCCTAATAAAATTGATAGCGAGGAAACTAAAGTGACAACTATTGGCACTCTATAAAATCCTCCTCTTGTTTGATTCATTACTTACCACCTCTCCATTTATTACGTATAAAGCCTCTATTTATTGATTATATTAATATTTCTATCCTGTCTAGAGGCAAATATCCACTTAATTTTTGTACCCACTCGTGAGTGGTACACCCTTATAAGAATAATCTATTGCCCACTTAATAAATGTATGGAAAATGAAGCATTTTTTGCTATCAACGCCTCAAAAGTGCGTTCTCCCTGTTCCTAATCGCCTCTGTGTAGTTTGGATCTATTGCAATTGCCTTGTCATAGCAGATTATGGCTTCAGAATAGTTTCCTATATTAAAGAATACAATCCCCTTATTGTTCCATGCCTGTTTATACTGCGGATTAAGTTCAATTGCCTTGTCATAGCAGATTATGGCTTCAGGGTATTTGCCTTGGTTTTTAAGAGCGACACCTTTATCATTCCACGCATTTGCGTAGTTTGGATCTATTTCAATTGCCTTGTCATAGCAGATTATGGCTTCAGGGTATTTGCTCTGTTTATTGAATTCAATCCCTTTGCCATACCAAGAAAATGCAAGGTATTCTCTGGCTTTTGTATTGTTTGGATTGATCATTATTACTTTTTCAAAGTTTGATATGGCCTCGTCATAATTTTTTTGATTGTAGAAAGAGACCCCTTCGTCATAATACCTGTTGACGTTATGCATTAAAGCCAAAGCAATCACCGCAATAGAGGACAATAATAAAACGGCAAATATAGATGCTAAAAATTTCTTGGAATAGGGTTTCTTTGCAGAATGGAACATTTCGTTTGTTGTATGCCCAATATCTCCAGTGCTATAATCATTATTCTGTTGAGCCGTTGAAGAGGAGGTGTTGCCATATATCTGCGTCTTTGTTTCTACGGGTATGTTGTCTGAATATATCTGTGTCTTTGTCTCCACTGGGATATCGCTAGATTTGGTGGGGTTTTGGGATTCATTTAAAACAGCCTGCCCGCAGCTAGGGCATTCCTTCCAGTTAGTATTGATTACTTTCTTGCAGATTTCACATACTGTTTTTAGCTTAGAATTACAGTTAGGGCAAGTTGACATATATTCGTCGATCTCTTTTTTGCAATAAGGGCATAATAGACGTTCCATGTGATCTAAAAAGACCATAATTTCAAAATATATAAATATATGGAAAAATCTTCGATTGGCCCAAAAAACTTTAATAGAGCTTTTTTGAATTTTGTCTGATGAGTGTCCTTGACAATAAGTACAGAATACTGTCATTGTTATCAAAAAACGAAGTGTCGTCTGTCTTTTTAGGGGAGTACATGCCTACGGGGCGGTATGTAATCATTAAAATTCCCATACCCGGCCAGGAACAGATAGCTTTAGCTAGGTTTGAAAAGGAATATAGCGTATTGATAGGCCTTGACCATCCAAACATAGTAAAGGTTATTGATTTTTCAAATAGTTTCCCTTATTTAGTTTTGGAATATGTAGACGGAGAAAATTCTTTGGCGGCATATAAAAATCGTTCTGTGCCTTTAGATGAAAGCTATGCTCTCTTGCTCCAGCTTCACGGCGCGATAAAATATCTACACCAGCATAGATTCATACACAGGGATATTAAACCTTCAAATATAATTATCGAAAAACATACAAAAAGGGTTGTGATAGTTGATTTTGAGACCGCGAGGAATATCAATGCCGAAGATAATATAAGGATCCATAGCGGGGACTTCTCCCCTCCTGAGCTTTTAACTGGCCATTCAGGCTACTTCACCGATGCTTATAGCCTTGCAAAGATGGCCCTTTTTATGCTGTCTGATAAGACTTCTGTAGAAAAAATTACCCTCTACCACAGGCTATCTTCCTTGTTGGAAGAAGATTACAAAAAAAGAAGTGATTACATGGATGGGATACTTTCTATACTCCCAAAAAAACCCTTGCTATACTTTTACCAGGATAATATTGTAAATAGAATATATTCTATAAACGGTGAAGTGAGGATTGGCAGGGGCGATGAGTCAGAAGTCAGAATCGAGGACATTAACTCTTACGTCGATGAGGTACATGCCATTATAAAAAAGGAAAATGAAGCCTATGTAATCTACGACAATAACAGTGTCAACGGTCTTTGGCTTTTTGATAAAGGTGAATTTACCAGGATAGCCCAGCACGTTTTAAGAAACAATGATATCCTCTCCCTTGGATGGAACAGCAGAAATGGTCCCTACATGATTTTTAGATTTTTTGTTTGAAGCAAAATTAAAAATAAAAATATTATTAGATTTAAGGAACAACTGTTACTCTGCAGTTTGCATACTTTGCAACGTCTTCTGCAATGTGCCCCATCGCAAGCCTCTTTAATCCGGTGAGCCCAGTTTTACCTATGATTATGTGATTGCAACACTTTTCATCATCTGCGGTCTGGATTATAGTATCAACAACTTTTCCAAGCTTCATCATTTTCTTTACTTTTACTCCTTGTTTTTCTGCATACTTAGCCATTTCGTCAAGGACATTTTGTCCTCTCTTGCATACTGGATCCTCCATCATGCAACTTAGCTGTTCTTCAAAGAACGGAGAGTACCTCTTTATGTCATCTGTTCCCTTGATTTTATCTTCCCACCCTGGGAGGTATTTGTCCATAGCTTCAAATGACAATTTCATTTTATCTGCGTCAATTACGTGGAGCAGCAAGATGCATGCCCCTGTCTTACCTGCCACCCATGCAGCATATTCTATAGCTTTTTCTGAAGCTTTTGATCCATCTACTGGAACTAGTATTCTTCTTATTAATTCAGCCATTACATCACCATGGGAAATATATTATTCATATATATAAATTTATCTATTTTTAGAATAAATTATAAAATTTAAAAAAAATTATATCGTGAGATTACAAATAAATATTATTTATTATAAATAAATGTCGATAGTTATAAAGACAATTGTTGTATACCTTAGTAAATGTTATAAGAACTATTCCCTGATTGCATCTATGAAAGAATGGGATGTTTCAAAAGTAAAAGGCCTATCCGAAGAAGATGCGCAAAAGAGGTTGAATGAAGAAGGCTATAACGAGCTCCCATCTAAAAAGAATAAGAGCACTTTAACAATTGCCTTTGAAGTTCTTAAAGAGCCGATGTTTTTACTTTTAGTTGCCTGTGGCGTTATCTATCTTATTTTCGGGGATATCCAGGAGGCGTTGATGCTACTCCTCTCCGTGTTTGTTATCATAGGCATAACGTTCTACCAGGAGAAAAAAACGGAGAGAGCGTTAGAAGCTTTGAGGGACTTGTCAAGCCCCAGGGCTTTTGTCATAAGGGGAGGGGAACAGAAGCGTATTGCGGGAAGGGAAGTTGCAAGGGGCGACGTACTCATCCTCTCTGAAGGGGACAGGGTTCCTGCAGATGCAGTTTTAAGGTCGTCCACAAACTTCTCATGCGATGAGTCTCTTCTTACCGGAGAGTCTGTACCGGTGAGAAAGATTAACTCCCTGACTTCATCTGAAATGGGAAAACCTGGTGGGGATGACCTCCCCTTTGTCTACTCTGGTAGCCTTGTCGTAAACGGCCAGGGTATAGCAGAGGTCCTTGGGACAGGCATAAACACTGAACTAGGGAAGATTGGAAAGGCCCTCCAGATAGAAGAGTCTGACCAGACAAGGCTTCAGAGAGAAACAAGAAAGCTCGTAAAAAACTTTTCGATAGCAGGATTATTTTTATGTATTGCAATAATTTCTATTTACACCCTCACGAGGGGAGATCTATTGGGGGGATTTCTAGCAGGACTAACATTTGCAATGTCAATTTTGCCTGAAGAGTTCCCTGTGGTGCTGACTGTATTCTTGGCCCTTGGCGCCTGGAGAATATCACAGAACAGGGTGTTAACAAGACAGATCCCTGCTGTTGAGACCTTGGGCTCTGCCACAGTTCTATGCGTCGATAAAACTGGGACATTGACCTTAAACAAAATGACCGTAGCCAAGCTTTTCAGTAAAAATAAAGAGCATACAATTGATAGCAGAAAAAATGAAAAAATACCTGATGAGTTCCATGAGGTAATAGAGTACAGCATTTTGTCGAGCCAGAAGGAACCTTTTGACCCGATGGAGAAGGCGTTTAAGGAGGTAGGCGAGAAGTACCTGAAAAACTTCAATAACGACTCACCCCTGCTCCAGCAGTACCCACTATCTGAAAAGCTTCTTGCAATGACCCATGTCTTTAAGCCTAGCCGCGGAAAAGACTACCTTGTTGCTGCCAAAGGAGCGCCTGAAGCCATAGTTGACCTATGCCACCTTGATAAAAAAGAAAAGGAGCGCATATTGGCTCAGGTAGCAAAGATAGCAAACGATGGTTTGAGGGTGTTGGGTGTTGCTAAATCAACTTTTAGTGGCAGTAAGTTACCAGAAGACCAGCATGATTTTGATTTCAAATTCTTAGGGTTAATTGGCCTAATGGACCCTGTGAGGGATTCTGTGCCAAGCGCGGTAAAAGAAGCATATGGGGCAGGAATTAGGGTTATAATGATCACAGGCGACTATCCGAACACCGCACAGAACATTGCAAGGCAGATCGGCCTAAAAAATCCAGAGGAAAGAATAACTGGGGAAGAGCTTGACAGGATTAGTGATGAAGAGCTAACAGAACGGATAAAAACAGTCAACATCTTCTCTAGGGTTGTCCCAGAACAGAAGCTTAGGATTGTAAATGCGCTTAAATCAAACGGTGAAGTAGTCGCAATGACAGGCGATGGTGTAAACGATGCCCCGGCGCTAAAGACCGCAAGCATTGGGATTGCCATGGGCGGAAGGGGTACAGATGTTGCAAGGGAGGCCTCAGACATAGTTCTTTTGGATGATGATTTCTTATCGATAGTTCAGGTGGTAAGAGTTGGGAGAAGAATATACGACAATCTAAAGAAGGCTATGGCCTATATCCTTGCAGTGCATGTCCCAATTGCAGGGATGTCTCTAATCCCAGTTATACTCAAGACTCCACTGGTGTTACTACCGATGCATATAGTCTTCTTGGAACTTGTAATTGACCCTGCATGCTCCCTTGTCTTTGAAGCTGAAAAGGAAGAGGCCGATATCATGGAAAGGCCACCAAGGACCTCTGAAGATTCCCTCTTCAGCAGGAAAACAGCCACTATAAGCTTCTTCCAAGGATTCAGTGTTTTGGTGGTAGTCCTAGCAGTGTTTTTGATGTCATACTACGGCGGCGATAGTGAAACACATTCCAGGGCCTTGACTTATACCACTTTAATATTTGCAAATCTCGGACTAATATTCATGAACAGATCCTGGTCTAGAACTATTTTCAGGAGCTTAGAGCTTCCAAATAGAACACTCTGGTATGTCGCAGGAGGCGCTCTTTTCTTCCTAGGAGTAATACTCTACCTTCCATTCGGGCGGGACCTTTTCAAGTTCTCACCGCTTAGCTTTACAGATATCCTCTTATGTATGGGCGCAGGATTTCTTAGCATACTGTGGTTTGAAGTGTGGAAAATATTCCATCAAAGACATCTACATTAATTTTTACCATGAAGATACTTGCATAATATTTTTTATCAATATATTTCTGTTTCAAATCAATCTGGCCCTAAAGATAAGGCCAAAATCTTGTTTGGTAATCGGTTTGGAAACTCCAATAGAAAACAAGGGGTGAAATTCTAGAAAGAAATACTTTTATACATTCAAATAAGATAATTATTATGAAAAAATATACTTTTTTGATATTTATTATCATCTCCATGCTATTATTAGGATGTATAGAGACTGGAAAGGATCAGCTCCCTCAAAAGGAAAATAATCCTTCTCAATCAAAATGCGGCGATGGTATATGTGATTCGCTAGAAAGAGAGAGCAATTTATGCCCAGAAGACTGCCATAATCAGCCACCTAAAAATGAAACTGTCAAATCCACCCCTGATGTGGTCTACATCGGTATGATGGTTCACCTTGAAGGCTGGGCTGATGAAACTGATGAGAGCGCTTATATTAGACATGTTGGACTTATGAGAGAATATGCCGATTTATTTGAAAAGTATGGTGCCAAGCTTACATGGGAGAGCAAGGAGCTTACCAAAGGTAGTCTTCGCTGGGGCGATAACGTTCTGCTCGAAATGCAAGAGCGTGGACACGGCGTTGGAGTGCATGCTGATGTTGGTGGTAGCAGAAACTATGTATGCAAGAACTTTACATCAGACCTTGCTACTAAGAAGAAAGAATTAGAACAGCTCGGCGTTAATGTACGTCATGTCTCTGGCGTAACATCCCACTGTGATTGGGTAACGGCCTGTGTTGAATCAGGTTTTAAGTTCACCACAGGTGGCGTAGCATATTCTGTTTCCTCGCTCCCTGAAGAACTTCGCCCCGAACAGTTCAAAAACTGTCCAAGCCCAAGCAAATGTCACCAGCCATATCCAACATCTCTTACCGAAAGACTTCACCCATGGCGTGCCAGAAGCGGTACAGACTGGATCATAGATAACCCTGATGGAAAGCTAGTGATACTTGCTGAAAGCGGATTACTTGTAGCTAAATATGAAGAGTCAATCTCTTCAGATATTTCTAATATTTCAGGTGAATTTACAAGAGAAGATATCGACACCTACTTCCGTGAACTGGAACAGGCTATTGCCTTATCCGACCCAGATAAGGTGAACATATACTATGTAGGCGGGAGTTTAGGGAAGCCTCTTGATAAAGTTCTTCTTGGAGAGTGGCTAAAAAGGATTCAACCATATGTGGAAAACGGAAGTGTAAGGTGGGCGACATTGCCTGAGATGTATGACGCCTACGTTAACTGGGAGAAATAACTTTGTGCATATTTAAATCAGGAGAAGGCATAAGATTAAATACTGCTGTCTAAAATAATTAATGATTCACATGGCTGACGAATCTGTCCTCCCAACGAAGGAGCAGGTCTATAAGATCCTTGAATATCTCCCCTACTTTGAGGACAAACAAAAAAGCTTCTTTGAATTTTATCCCCATAAGGAAATAAGCCCCAGCGTCATGTACCTCCCCTACTATACCTATTCCAGCGTTGTCAGTGATTTCATAAAGTGCCTAGAGGATCATAAATTCTTGGTATTTCCATACGACCACAAATGCGTCAGGAAATACTTTAGTCTTCTAAAAGGGGAAGTGGATTCATCCGATCTAAGTATGCTTGACATCCGAAATATATTCTCTTTTGTAGTAAATGCAGAAAGCTTTTGTGAAGGCCAGATCGCAAGGGCGATTGACAAAGATATTTTCCGAAAGATGCTCCATAGGCTAAACGAGATAATTGAGGAAATGCAAATTTCCTCAGATTAATCATTAAAGTGGCCTTTCTAGTTCTGATACAAGGCCCAGACTACTATCATCTCATAAACTCCCCGGTTTATATCTGGGCCTTTATTCTGCTCAAGATGTAATATATTTTTGACAAAATCAAAAGCTTTATAAATAAATGTAATATATTTTTTACATCTTGGAGGTATGTAAAAATGATTATAGCAAAACCAGAATGGTTTACAAGAAGAAAATATGGTGGATGGGGTCTTGGTATAAAGACTTGGCAGGGTGCTGTATACATGGCAGCCATGATTTTGGCTCTTGTATTACTGCTGCAAATCGCTGGAGAGTCAACTCAGGCAAGACTTGTTGTTACTGGGATATGGATGGCGTTTCTATTGATAGACGTCTTTGATGTTATGTGGAAGTTAAAGAAGGATGAAAGGGAGAGAATCCATGAGGCGATCGCAGAAAGAAATGCAGCATGGGGCATGATGATAGTCCTATCACTTGGTGTTTTCATAGAACTTCTATATAATGTGATGAACGATAAAATTTATGTAAATCCATTTGTAGTTGGGGCCTTGGCCGTTGGGGTGATAATCAAATCGGTATCAAACTATAAGCTAGAAAGAGAAAACTAGGAGTATATAAAAATGACAAGTAAAAAAGTTGTGACAAAGAAAGGTATGATACTTAGAGTAGTTTTCATTGCCGTTTTGATGGTAGCTGGGATACTAATAAATCACTACAACATAGGAACAAATGAGTTATTTGGGTATTCCACTGTGGGAAATTACCTTATCTACATAGGGTTTGTTATGATCCTTGTAACATCAATGATGTACTTCACAAAGCGGGAGAAGATAATTGATGAAAGAATAGAGATGCTAAGGTATAGGGCAGGGACTCTAACTTTTATGGTCTTTATCTTCGTTGCATTCGCCATAATAATCCTTGACGGGATACAGCCAATCACGATGAGATACTCTATGTTCATAAGCTACTCCGTATGCGCTGTACTGGCCTTCTATGTAATCGCTTATAAAATATTAGAGAGAAAGTATTAGAAGATGTTATTGGAGAACAGATGAAAACAAAGATCAGGGAATTTAGAAAGGAGCAAAAGATCACTCAAGAAGAGCTAGCAGATATGGTAGAGGTCACAAGGCAGACTATAAACTCTTTAGAACAGGGGAGGTACAATCCGTCCCTAGAGCTTGCATATAAGATTACTAAAGCACTTCACAAAGATAGAATAGAAGATGTTTTCATAATGGAATAATTAGAAAGTTAAATTATGTACCAATAATATTTTAATATATAACTAGTATAAGGATATTGGTGTGAAAATGACAGAATCCTCAACAATGGAACATCTAATATCAAAAGAAGAGATTGAACTTTTGTCAAAAACAAGATTCTCTTAGAAGAACTACTGGGTACTATTGAAGTTATTGCTGATGAAGAAACACTCGAGGTCATAAAACAAAGTGGCTCTGATTTTGAAAATGGTAACTACGAATCATTTAGAACTAAAAAGGAGTTAGAAGATTTTATTGACGGCCTTTGAAAGATTTAGATGTACCAGATTGACATATTTCTTCATGTAAAAAAGATATTAAAAATACCGATTCTGGGTCCAAAAGAAGACTTAAAAAAGTATTAACTTCTCTGATGGATGACCCTTACCAAGGAAAACCACTTAGGTATGAGCTTAGAGGTATAAGGAGTATTAGAATTGGGAAATATAGACTTACTTATGAAATAATAGAGGAAATGGTCCGTCTACGCTCTTTTAGATTAAGAAAAAAAGTATACGATATGAAATAATCTTGTTATATCGTTACTAAAATCAAACTATTCATGAATTGATCCAGTGTCTTATCGCTCCCGCTCTCATCAACTTCATAAAGCTCAGTTTTTCTTGAATAGCTTTGGATGCTCCGTGTGGACTGGGATTAGATTTTCTGGATTTATTCTTTTTATCATACCCCGTATCTCTGGGCCTGAAGCGTGCCCTGAGGCGTGTGCAGTAACTTGAGTTATATTGAAATGCATTAGCCAGTTCTGTTTTCTCTGTTCATCGAGCTCCATGTCATCGTTAAAAGGTTCACAATTTGACTTTATCCAGAGTGCATTTTTTGGCCGGATATCGATCAGCTGATTCATAGACCACAGATTCATTGAAAGGACGAAACTATCTTCATTTTTCTTTAAATCTTTGAATGTAATTGAGTTATCCCTGTCCAAGAACTCCCTCTCCCACTTTTCATAGTCCTGACAAACTTGAGGCCAGTCAAAGGACTCCTTTGATATAAGGCCCCATTTCTTTCTTGGGACAAGAATCTTAACATCACTAATACTAAAAGGGCTTAGCTCTCCCATCAAGTTGATGAGGTATGCAAGCTTAAGGCCTACTACAAAATCCCTCCCATTCTCCTTTGTTGCATCATATATGCTCTTTGCGCGGTAAAGATCTCTTACAGGGTGCTCTATTAGCACAAGGCCTTTAGAATCTGAGATTGCGGCAGATATATCCTTTTTAACTCCTTCCTCACTGTCAATCCTATCACTATCAATTCTCGTCCCTTCAGAAATCATCCACCTTGGGCTAGAAGCTTTTGCCCTTGAGACAAACTCCTTGCTTTGCTCTTCCACGTATCCATGGAATCTTATATCCCCCGTATAGACCAAATTTCCCTCATCAGAATATATTATGTAACCACATGCACCGGGGAGCGAATGATCAACTGGAAGCATCTCAACTTCAAGAGACCCTATCCTGTATTTTTCATATGGCTTCATCTCCACATAATCCCTATCAAAAACAAACTCTTCCTTTTTTCTATCAACTCGGCTAAGACCTCCGTTCCTATTCTCATAAAATGCAAATGACTCAAGGTATGTAACAAGGTCGGAAAATCCCGATGCTCCAGTATTTTCAAGCGCTTCAAGTATTATCTTTGATTCCCTTGTGCAGAAAATCGGTATGTCCTTCCTCAAGAAATGTATGTACTGGGCATGATCCGCATGCGCATGGCTTAACAGCACCGCATCAACTTCCTTCTTTTCAGGAGGGAGCCCCATGTGCTTTAGGTAGTCTTCCCTATAAATGCCCTTTAGCTCTGGTAGAAGCCCAAACTCAAAGAAGTCTGAAAGGCATCCACACTTTCTAGGTTGCACAAACTCAGAAAAATATTTCCCGCTCTCGCCAAAGCTCATCCCAAAGTCTAAAAAGATTCTTGTCCCTTTGTGTTCTAGAAGAATCTTGTTTCCGCCAATCTCATTCTTTCCGCCAAGTATTTTAATATCCATGTAATACTATCAGGATAGAATGTATATATTTTTATGTGTTTGAAGTTTGCATATCTTTATATATTTGAGATACAATTAGACTTCGATGCAGAACCTAAAAAGATTTTTTGTAATATTGGTGCTGTTCGGCGTATTGGTGAGTCCCGGGTGTTTGGGAGGAACAAAATCAGCGGACGCATATTACAGCGCAGGGATGACACTTTTCAATCAGGGAAAGTACAATGAGGCCATCACTATGTTTGACTCGGCATTGGCAGTCAATCCAAATTTCAAAGAAGCCTGGGTCTACAAAGGTGTCTCTCTTGACCAGCTCGGAAAGTACAACGAAGCAATAGCATGCTACGATAAAGCCATTGCACTGGACCCGAATGATACGCTTCCCTGGTACAACAAAGGGATTATATTTGGGGGCCAAGGCCAATATCTAGATGCGATCACTTGCTTTGACAGAGTTATAGCAATTGATCCAAAGGATGCGGAGGCTTGGTATAACAAAGGAGTTGCTCTGGAGCTTCTTGGTAGAACAGCTGAAGCAAAGACATGCTATGATGAGGCCAAGCGATTGAACCCTTCTCTAACATAATTATATTTTAATTATTTTCCATGTTTTACCTGATTTTTTACATATTCCTAAATATAGGTAAAACCATAATCAAATTTAGCGAGATTTGATTAAATGATCGAAAAAGAAAATCCCGTATGCAGCTATTGCGGCTCAAAAAATGTAATTCCAATCTTTTATGGATACCCAACATCCAAAGATTACCAGGAGTATGAAAAAGGAAATCTGAAGTTTGGCGAGAGTATAATCTTAGGGCCAAAGCCTAACTGGCACTGCAAGAAGTGTGGCAAAAGCTTCTAAACTGTTTTTTAGATAAATTTTTATACAGTATAAATTAACTTATAAATAGTCTAATTTCTATTAATATAAGTTGGAGGTAATCAAAATGAAGGAAGAATCTGAATATATGCTGTTAAAGATTATGACGGAGATCTTAAAGGAAATGAAGGCTATAAACAAAAATCTTGAGACAATAAACGAAACTATTGAAGATGTCGGATTCATAGATTTCGAAGATGACGAAGATTTGGGAGAGCCTGAAGATCTGGAAGAAAATTAATATATTTTTTTTATTCAAGAAAATCTAATATAATAAAAGCGGCTTAGGAGAATCTGATACAATGGAATGGTACTATACAGTCCTTATTGCCATCCTAGTAATTTTAGTAATAGCCCTTATTTTATTGTATATATTCAGAGAGAAGATCTTCAACTGGGCCATGGCAACAATCCTTGGGATGTATATTGCCTCTCCACTTGACCTGCTGCCTGATTTTATCCCTATCGCCGGATGGGGCGACGACATTGCAGCTTTTGTCCTTATGGTCGGATTTATTGTGCGGGGCGTAAAAATGATGCATAGTAAAAAAAACGATAAGGATACTAAAGTTAAACAGATTAAAGAGGAATAGCATGGAAGATAAAGACATATTTTACAGAAGGGAACGGCTTGTCCCGAGAGAACAAAGATTAGTTCCTAGAAAGCCATCTGAGCGCATCTTCACTGATCCTTTTATCCTCTCTTGCCTTGTTATTCTAGGTATCATGATTATTATAGTCCTTGTCCTGCATTTTAGTTAAATTCTCTAAAATTAGAAAATCTAGAAAAATTTTAAATAGTTGAACATAATAATAACTATATCAATAGGATTAGAAACGGAGATAAGATGGAAAATACCCCCACACCCCAAGAAATAAAGGAAAATTATGAAGAAATCTTTAATCTACTTGATGATCTAAAGATCAAAAAGGCTCAAGTTAGAATAAACAAGCTGCTCAAGACAAATAAGAATGACCCATTTCTTCACTGGCTAAAGG
>CAZUMN010000017.1:10934-17756 GCA_964621955.1 uncultured Thermococci archaeon | reverse complement strand
TAGTTTCGACGAGGTATCACAAGACCTTTTAGACTTTGGAATTAATAAAATTAAAGCCGAAGTGGAAAATACAAAAAATAGAAAATATCTACTTCCTAGTGGGTCAGACGAGGCAACAGATATTATATCATTTTATCTTTTCTGTCAGGCTCTTTCAAAAAGACCTTTTTCAAGTGAGTCAAGACTTTTTGCTTCTGTAAATTCAAAGATATACAGATCAAGATTGTCAGAAGCATTGATACTTGAAAAAGATAATAGGCGAACAAAGGATGAGATTATAAAAACCGTTAGGGAAATAATTGAAGTTATACCATTTCGTATTCCAGATATAAACAGCATACTTGAATATAGGGCAAAAAAAGCAAAAGATATCTCAATAGAAGAACCTTTTTCTATCATCAAAGAAATTGACCTTAAAATCACCGATGAGATTATACGGGATATAGAAAAACTTGGATTTTTCAAAATATCTGGGGAATCAAGAGACCCAAGACTTTTTCCAGAGTATTATTTCATTAAATGGACGGATGCGGAAACTTTAGTCCAATACACTGAAAGCTACATTATTAATGGTTACATACTCGTAGACAATAGCAAACTTCTCAACGCATACATGAAAAAAATGGAGCAGAGAATTCTAAGTTATATCAAAAGTATAGCTGAAAAAACAAAAGAACTGAAACTTCCAATATATGAAGAAATTTTTAGAGAAGTATCAAAGATATCAGGTTCTCTGACTGAGATTGAAGTCCAATCAGAAGAGTTAAATCCTGAAGTGTACCCCCCTTGCATTATAAAGGCTTTATCGGGTGTTGGGGCTGGTGACAGAAACTATGCTATCACATTATTTTTATCTTCTTTTTTATCTTATTCAAGGATCTTGCCTTCAACAAAGATCTTCTCAAAAGATGAAAAACCTTCTCTCAATGAAAATCAGATTAATATTTTAATAAACGAAGTCATACCTTTAATTTTATCTGCTGCAAATAAGTGTAATCCGCCCCTACTCGAAGATCAACCCCAAGAGGAATTAAATATATATTACCACCTTGGATTTGGCCTTGCTTACCCTACATTGGATAACTTTGGAAGGAGTAAATGGTATATCCCCCCAGGATGTGCCAAGGTGAAAGAAAATGCACCAACATTGTGTGAACCCGACGGCTTCTGTAAGATGTATTTCTATGAGATAACAAAAAAAGAGATACTTGAAAATATCAAAGGCAACACCACAGGTGAAAAAATTTTGCTTGTTTTAAAAGACAGGATGAGAACTGTAAATGAAATCATTCAAAAAACTGGCGAACCTGAAGATGAAGTAAAAAAGCAGCTTTTAGCATTTGTTAAAAATAAAACAGTCACAGCCAGAAGAATAAATAACCCGTTCATGTATTATCTAAGAAAAAAACGGGCTCTTAAAAGAAAAGCGGATATTATTCGCTAATAATGGTGTTATCCGTATATATTTTACTATTTATTTATTTAAATGAATATATGACGAAAACTATTTAAATATAAAAATCATATAGACATCATGTTTCTATCTATTTTGTTTTTTAAAAATTTAATAATAGGAGGGATATAAACGAGTGGAGCTATTATAAAGGAGGCTAGTTTCTCTCAGACACCCAACGATCCCAGAGCACAAGTTGTTATTGTCGGAAACCCATGCGAGATAAACGGCGTAAAGAAAATAATGGCATTGACAAAAGAGTTCAAAGAATTCTACAAAGATAGAGATGCAGACTATCCGCACTGGCCAAAAAGAATTTTCACCATAGCAGTATTCTGCAAGGAAAACTTTTCCCCAAAATCAATACCGTCTTACGTTGAAAAGGACATGGGATTACCCCTAGAAGAAGTCAATAAAATGAATATTTCTAGTGGTGTTTTCTATGCATACACTGACAAAGAGGTAAGATCAAGAAAGATAAAAGAAGTATCAAGGTATGCAAGGGGAAACTGTAGACAGTGTACTGACTTTACTGGCGATTTTTCAGATATATCTGTGGGGGGTGTAGGAACACAGACAGGCTGGTCAACGGTAATCTTGAGATCAAAAGAAGCAAAAGATTTGTTCAAAAAACTAGTCGATCACGATCTTATTGAAGTTTCAACAAATGTGCAAATGGAAGAACTAAACAAGGTTATAGATCTAAACAACAAACAAGCCAAAAAATCAATTAAGCTAGCCCAAGACAAGGGATTCAAACTTCCTTTTGTAGATTTGGAAAAAGATGATAATTTAGAAGGATTTGTTGAAAAGAGCCATAAAAAAGAGTTTATGGATTTAGAAAAAGAAATTCTGCAACCGGGGCTTTGTGTGGCATGTGGAACATGTGCGCTTGCATGTCCATGTTATAATATAGAAATACTTGAGGATGGGAGACCTTATAGTATTAGGAGCTGCCTATTGGACTGTGGTTGCTGTTATATGTCATGTCCAAGAACACATTCCTTTAAGAAAATACTCTTGAAGGATCAGGAAGAACCTGAGATTGTTGCAGCAAGGGCCAAAAATCCATCATCTCATAGTCAAGATGGTGGCTTGATAACAGCCTTAATAACATACGGCCTTAAGAATGATATATTCTCAAAAGCCGTAGTTGCCAGGGCCGATTCGAAGTGGAGGGCATATCCGTTTATTACAAATGATCCTTCATTTCTGAAAAGAGCTGCAGGTTCTAAATATTCTATTATCCCACAAGTATATGGATTAAAGTTTGGAAGGTGATTTAATGGTAGATTTAGGTGTTGAATTTTTAGGTGTTGAATTTAAGAGTCCGATTCTCCTCTCTTCGGCCCCGCCAACTTTGGATGCAGATCATATTAAAAGGGCTGTAGAGGCTGGATTTGGCGGTGGAGTTACAAAAACTATATCTTATAGGCAATTCCATGATCCAAAACCAAGATTTCAAGGGGTCAAAGGTAGAAACAGACTATTTGGAATGCAAAATATAGAACATATTTCCACTCATGTCTTTGACTTGTGGATAAAAGAGTTTAAGGTGCTAAGAGAGCTAAAGAAAACTCATGGTACCCCTATTGTTGCAAGTATAATGGCAGGTACAGATCTAGATGAATGGGCGAAATTAGCAAGAGATGTCGAGGCACAAGGTGCAGATATAATTGAACTAAATGTTTCATGTCCTCACATGTCAGACAGTGCGATGGGAGCATTCATAGGCCAGGACTGCCCACTGACCGGAGAAGTTTCTAAGGCAGCGGCAGAAGCTGTTAGTGTCCCTATCATGACAAAACTAACTCCAAACGTAACTGACATCGCATCAATAGCAAAGGAAGCAATAAAAGGCGGTGCAAAAGGAGTTGCGGCAATTAATACCGTCTTAGTTCTATCAGGTGTTGATATTACTACTGGAAATCCTTTACCCGATGTTTGGGGAAAAGGTGGATTTGGTGGTTACTCAGGACCTGCTGTGAGGCCAATAGGACTTAGAATGGTCGGAGAAATTGCAAGAGAAGGCATCAATATTTCAGGAATAGGTGGAATTGAGTCTTGGGAAAATGTAATTGAGTATATGATGATGGGTGCAGGTACAGTACAGCTTGCAACAGCTGCAATGTGGTACGGATTTGACATAGTAAAGGGCTGGAACGAGAATATTCTAACCTTTATGAAAGAGCATGGATATGATTCACTTGCTGACTTGAAAGGAATTACAATACCCAAAATTACTGAACTTGAAAAACTTGACTATATAAATGAAGTCTATTCTGATGTAGATACTGAAAGATGCATAGATTGCAGAAGATGCGTCACTGCATGCAGAGACGGGGCCACAGACGCAATGAAAAATCCAAAGCTAAATGATGTTGACTACGAAAAGTGCGTAGGCTGTGCTCTGTGCAAGATGGTCTGTCCACAAAATTGTATCTCCATGATAATCAATAAAGATAAAAAATAAATTTATTTTTTTCTTTTATTCTTTTACTTCTATTGACGCCTCAGGATTAAATGGATTCATTCTTACTGCAAGAGAGAACAGATAAGGGTACTTGTTTTTTAGATGTCCCATATATTCTACCCACTCATAGATTAGAATTACATACGCTCTTTTCAGATCACCTTGTAAATGATTTAGATCCGTATCTGTACACTTTTTTAGATCATTTCTTAAGGATAGCTCTTCTGCCAAATGTGTCACTGCCCAAAGGAGTTCTGTAAAAGAATCATGTTCTAAAAGATTTGGATTTTCTAGAAGCCTTAGCATGAATTCTCTTTTCTCTACTAAAAATCTTTTTAATTTTTCTAAATCCCCTTTGCTAATATCAATCTCATAGTGGATACTCTTGGCCATTTCAAGTTTTTCAGGAAAATCTTTTTTTGACCATTTATCTATGTCAATAAAATTATCCTTGACATCATCAAAGTTTTTATCAAAATCATTAAGACGGTCTAGAAGAGTTCTACCCATTTCAATGAAAAATGTACCAACAACCATATTCATCTTTTCCATCATCGCCTTCTTGTCTCGCATAGTCAATAATTCGTGGATAACAAGGGTCACCATAAGTACTTCAATGAATACAAAGGCAATATCCCCAATTAAATAAAGAAAGATGTGGTGAATATCTCTAAAAATATAGTAGTGGAAAACATACACTAAGGCCGATAAGAAAATTAAGATAATTGCCCATTTAAGTTGCCATTTTACATTTCTCATGAGATTTTACTTAAATATATTAATTTAAATATTACTGTTTTATCTTATTAAAAAATAAAAAATAAATTATTAAATTGCGTCTTCGTCAATCTCTCCTGTTCTCACACGATAGACTCTTTCCACGGGGCTCACAAATATCTTACCATCTCCAGTTTTTCCTGTTCTTGCACTTTCAATTATTGTATTGACAACTTTGTCCACATATTTTGTTTTGACTACTAGTTCTATCTTTATTTTAGGTAGGAGATCAATATGGTATTGTCTTCCCCTCCACTGCTGTGTAATACCGCCCTGTTTCCCTCTCCCTTTAACTTCAGTTATTGTCATTCCAATGCATCCAAGTTTATCCAGTGCCGCTTTAACATCTTGAATTTTCTCAGGCCTTATTATTGCTTCAATTTTTTTCATTTTTTAGCACCTCACATCTTCAAAAAGTCTGGATAGGCATCTCCACCAAAATCAGTTATGTCAAGTCCTTTTATTTCTACCTCTGAAGGTACCCGCAGTCCTATTGTCACATCGATTACTTTTGCCATTATCAGTGCTGAAACAAATACCAGTGCGAATGTTGCACCTGCACCAATCAATTGAACAACTAGTTGCGACGCAGAACCTGTAGTGATGAGGCCGTTTGAACTTGAGAATAATCCAACACAGATGGTTCCAAATAAGCCACAAATACCGTGGACTGAAATAGCACCAACGGGATCATCAATCTTTAACTTAGCTTCAATGAATTCCACTGCATATACTACGATTATTCCTCCAAGTACTCCTATCACTAAGGCCCACTGTGGGGAAACAACGGCACAACCAGCTGTAATCGCTACAAGTCCTGCCAGTATGCCGTTTAGAAACATACCTACATCTGGTTTACCTCCCCTAAGCCATGAAACTACTAGTGCAGAAAGACCCCCAGCTGCACCTGCCATGTTTGTTGTTATTGCGATTAATGGCACTTTGCTGTCTAAAGTAAGTCCACTCCCCGCGTTAAAACCAAACCATCCAAACCATAGCAGTAAACATCCGATTGCAGCAAGTCCTATGTTATGCCCCGCAAATGCTTGCGGGGTACCATTCTTATCAAATTTTCCGAATCTTGGGCCAAGAATAATGACTGTTGCTAATGCAGTCCATCCGCCTACGCTGTGAACTACAGTTGAGCCTGCAAAATCGTGAAATCCCATGGTAGCTAGCCAACCCCCTCCCCAGATCCAGTGTGCTATTACGGGATAGACTAACGCTACAAGAACAACAGAAATAATAATGTATGCACTGAACTTCATTCTCTCAGCAACTGCACCACTCACTATTGTGGCAGATGTCGCTGCAAACATTGCCTGAAATAAAAAGAATGCAGTAGCTGGAATTAAAAGACCTGGCCATGGATCAGAGCTTAAGCCATTGATCATAAAATAGTTCAAATCCCCTATCAAAGCACCACTTCCAGAGAAGGCCAAAGTAAATCCAATTACCATGAAGATGATACCTCCAATGGCAACTGTAAAGATATTCTTTGTTATTATACTGATAGTATTCTTAGATCTAGTAAATCCCGCTTCTATTGTAGTGAATCCAAGGTGCATTATAAATACCAATAAACTGGCAATTAGCACCCATAAAGTATCTAATAAACTAATTTCCATCGACATTTTCAATCACCTTATTAGTTAAACCTCCAATATATTTTTTATATATTAAACATATGTTTAATATATAGATAAAATAAAGACATAACCTTCAGTATTTATTAGTATTGCTATATTTATGGTCATATTCGGCCTAATAAGGCAATATTCTATAATATTTTGTCTTAAAAAAAGATAAATACTTATGTGTATTAGTATCAAACAACCATTTAGTGGAAACTCAAGTACACTAACTGTTCAGGAAGTGATTAAAAAAAGTAATATTTAGCGAATTATTATTGTATAATACCGCTAAATGTCAAGCCCTTCAATTTCAGCTGGCCTAAATGAAAAGAGGTCACCAAACTCTTTTTTTTCAATCATATTGAGTATATTCTGTTTATTCTTATCGATTTGTGTTATTACATTGTAGGAACTTATATCCTTGGTCGCAATTACAACTATCAAAAACTTTTCAGATAGGGGTAACGCTATAATTTTTTTATCCA
>CAZUMN010000017.1:0-10834 GCA_964621955.1 uncultured Thermococci archaeon | reverse complement strand
ATTACAACTATCAAAAACTTTTCAGATAGGGGTAACGCTATAATTTTTTTATCCATAACTATAACTGATAAGGCATCAGGGAGTCTGTTTTCTATCCTTTTAGCAACGTCAATTACCCCTGCCATTCTTGCAGCTATCTTTTGATTTTCTTCATTTTTTTGTATAACGGCTATCAAAAGACCATCTACGCCCATTATGAAAGCATCTTTTATTTTGTTGTTTTCAAGGGTAATATTTTTCAAATGCTTAATAAGGATGTTTTCTCTCATCAGATCACATATACTTCTCTAATTTTTAATTTATAAATATATTTAACAGACCTTCAGATAGATTTAAATTCAGATTACAATATTTTGGCCTATTAGTATGGTGGCAGTATGTCAGAAGAATACCAAGGTAGCGCAAATATGAATTTTAGAAGAGACATGTTTATCCTTATATCAATTATTACTGTATTAGCAATTATACTTAATAGAATCGGTTTTAATAATTCTCAAGTAATAGCCTCTTCAATACTTGTAGCTGCAGTTATCGGAACTTTATTGTTTTGGAGTTTCAGGGTTGCTATCGCTTTTATGGGGATTGGAACACTTTTAATTACTAAAACAATGGATATACCGCACTTCATTGAGTTTGCTTCTTTGGACGTTATTCTTTTTTTAGTTGGAATGATGACAATAGTTGGAATGTTAAAGGATGTCGGCTTTTTTAGATGGCTCATGATTAAAATTGTAAAAATCACCAATTTTGAAGCAGGAAAACTCATATTTGTATTTTGTGTACTATCGGCCTTTCTTGCGATGGCCATAGACGAGGTAACGTCTATTATTTTTGTTACGGCAGTTCTATTGGAAATTACTGATTATTTTGATGTTAATCCTGTCCCTTATGTTATAGCCTGTGTAATGGCAACTAATATTGGAAGCTCAGGTACAGTTTTGGGAAATCCAATTGGAATATTAATTGCAATGAGAGGTGGCCTATCTTTTGAAGAATTCATTATATGGGCTTTCCCAGTAGCGATGCTATCCTTAGTAGCTACAATAATTATTATTTTCATATGGTATAGGCAGGATATTGCACTTTTTAGATCAAAAATAAGATTAAAAATGAGATCAACGGATAAACTCGCTTTCCAGGATGAATGGGAGTTTGTTCCTGATAGAAATGAGTTTAAGATAGGTCTTGCCATATTTGTCGCAACAATTGCTCTAATCGCCATGCACAGAAGATTGGAAACAATTTTTGATTTACCCCACAATACCGTTCTTTTGTTCGCTTCACTTGCCGGCTCAAGTATGGTCATGTTTTGGAAGAGAACAAAAGCCAGAGAATACATTGAAAAAGATGTTGATTGGTGGTCATTAGTTTTCTTCCTAATGCTATTCGCAATTGGTGGTACTTTGAAATACACAGGCACTACAGATATAATTGCAAAGGCAGTTTCTGGTCTAGCAAGCGGAACACCATTGTTGACAACTTTAATCCTTTGGATAGCTTCAATAGGCTCTAGTATTCTTGACAACGTGGTATTAGTTGCAGCATTAATACCCGTTATAGAAAGTTTTGAGACTCTTGGCGTCTACACCTATCCATTATGGTGGGCATTGTTATTCGGCGGCTGTTATGGTGGAAATATAACAATGGTTGGTAGTACTGCTAACATAGTTGCCTTAGGAATACTTGAAAAACGAAAGAAATACAGTATGAGTTTTATGAAATGGTTATGGATAGGCCTTGCGGTAGGTGTAATATCTACTCTTATAGCAAACATTGTCTTGATATTCCTAATACCATATATGCCAAGGTGATATTATGAAAATTTTGATGTGTACTGATGGTTCTTTCTATTCTGATAGTGCTTTAGCTTATAGCACACAATTATTTTGCAATATACAGAGCCACGAGGTAACCATATTATATGTGATGCCCCAAGTTAATGAAGAGTTCAAATTTTATGAAAGAAAGTTTGATGAAGAGGTTAAAAAAATTAAGGAAGTCGGATTAAGGAATGTCGAAACTATTGAAGAATTGAGAAAACTAAAACCTGTCGATGTCAGCGTTAGAATACTTGAAAATGCGTACAAAATTATAATGAAATATGGATTTGAATCAAAAACTAAATCAAGAATGGGAAATCCAGCAGATGAAATCCTAAGAGAAGCGGAAGAAGGAAACTACGAACTTATTGTTATGGGCCAATATGGATTTTCCAAATCTCAAAAAACTTCTTTAGGAAAAGTTGCCTCTATAGTAGTAAAAAACAGTAAGATTCCTGTCTTAATTGTTAAATAAAATATTATTTATTTTTACTTAAATCACAGAAATATTTTATCTTAGCACTGTGCTCCATCATAGTCGTATGGACATAAGCTTCTTCTAGTATCTTACCAACAGCAAATGTTCCATGAGCTTTAACAATACATCCTTTATGTTTTTCAAGAGACTTTGCAGCATTTTCTGCTAGTTCTTTTGTGCCTATATGTCCCGTTACTATTGGTATTTCATGGAAAAAGAATTTCCCTTCAGAGTCATAAGGCTCAATTGATGTATCGTGCAAAAGAGATTCTATAACTGCAAAGGGACAGTGTGCATGTATAATTGCAAGTGCAGAAGTCCTTTTGTAGATTTCTCTGTGAACAATGGTTTCACTTGAAGCTATTAAGTCTAGTGATGAGGGTTTATGAAGATCCACAGTAACAACTGATGCTTCAGTTATCTCGTCAAGCATACACCCGCTTCTTGTAACTGTAATACTATCTCCCACTCTAACACTAATATTCCCAAAATGAGAGCTAAGGTAACCCCCATCAACAAGTTTTTTTCCGAATTTAGCTATTTCTTTCCACATAAAAATTTCCCCTCATTTTTTAAGCCAAGTGATTCAAGTCTTTCCATTGTTGGAACTCCTTTATTCCATCCTCTATATGTATAATATTCACCAAGCACAGAATCAAATTCTTCTTTTGATATACCATCTTCACCGAAAAATCGTCCAGGAAGAGTATCTTCAGAATATGTCATGCTCTCTCTAAGATTGAACAATCTTTCAAGATTATATATTCTCTCCCCAGTTTTTATAAATTCTTCAGAAGTATATACTTCCCCAACACTCGCTGAAAGCAAATTTGAGTACTCTTCTTCTGACAATGCAAACGATGAGAACTGGCACATTATCAATGAGTGAACACTTGCCGAAATATTCTGGAATATCTGTATAAGGCCACTTTTACCAGAAAATGATAATCTGTCAATCAGTTTTGGCTTGCCCAATATTTCTGGCCCTACCATATAAGCCCTAAGATGGCATGCGCCTCTATTTGAAGTTGCATAACTCAATGCAAGCCCCAAAACACCTCGTGGGTCATACCCCGGTATCTCTAATCCCTTTACAGTCATTGAAGAATCTTCTTTACCCTTGCCTTTTGAGTATCTAAAAGATCCCTTGCTTAAAGGCCCACCTTCAACTATCTCTTTAAGCGGCTTTTCAATATCCTTCTTCCCTTCTAATTCTATATAACAGCTTACAGCATTTCCTGCTGAAATTGTATCAACACCATAATCATTACAAATGTAATTTGCCTGTATGATTTTTTCAATATCATCATTCATTGAGTTTGGACCAAACATTGCAATAGTTTCATATTCTGGTATTTCAATACCTCGTTTCCTGTCCTCACGCTTGCATGCTATAAAACAGTTGTAACAAGTCTTCTTTTTGATATCATAATTTTCTGCTATATACTCCCCAGAAACCTTGTATGCATTTTCAAAATGAACTTTTCTAAAATTGTCAGTTGGCATTATCCTCATCGTGTTTATGAGATTTACAAGAGAAGGGGTGCCATAATAAGCCAATCCTTTTGAAGCAACTGGTGAAGCATTTAAAAGTCTCATCGATTCTGATATGTATTTCTTCATTTTTTCGCTGTCAGATATTTGGATTTCTTTCTTTCCCCTGACAATAAATGCCTTTAATTTCTTTGAGCCCATCACCGCCCCAAGACCGCCCCTTCCACAGGCATGAGTATACTCACTCATTATCGAAGAAATTGGTATTAAATTTTCACCTGCTTTTCCTATGCATGATACTTTATAACCGTTATTTGATAAAATGGATGTAGTTTCCTTTACATTTTTCCCCCAAATGTTTGATGCATCTTTAATATTTACCTCACCATTGTCAATTTCAATAAAAACAGGTTTTTCTGAGACGCCTTTAATGACAACAACGTCAAAGCCTGCCATCCTAAGTTCTCTTCCAAAAAAACCACCCGCACTCGAATCAAAGACAGTGCCTGTAAGGGGGGATTTAGAGACAACTATATGCCTTCCAGAAAGTGGAACAACAGTCCCAGTTATAGGTCCTGTTGCAAATATTAAGATATTATCATGTGATAGGGGGTCAATATTTGGAGGAAGCATATCAAATAGAAGTTTGACTCCAATACCTCTACCTCCAATATATTTACTGGTCATTTTTTTATCCAGTTTTTTTATTTCTATCTTTTGAGTTTCTAGGTCTATCTCGAGAAGTTTTTCTATGTGGGGCAAATGAATCTCCATTTGAAACTAAAATATGTTACTTTAAGAAGTTTTCTTTTTCTTTATTCGTGATTTATTCAATTTTATTTAAGAATATCGCAATAATAAAGCAAATATATAAAAAGACCTCTAAAAAATGAGGTGTTGAGTACGAATAAAATGATTGAAACTAAGGAATTTTCTCCATCAAACTGCACTTTCAATGTGAGTGTATCAAAAAACTTTGCCATGCCAATGGCCGAGATAGTAGAGGATAGGCTAATTTTTTTTAATGATGCTCTCATCAATATGACAGGATTTTCAAGAGACGAGCTAAAAAATATCTCTTTTCCCGATTTATTATGTTGCAATGGTAAAGAAAATATACTTACCGTTCTTAACTCAAAAACAAAAGATAGCATATTCTCCTACACTACAACAGGGTCTGTCATAAATAAAAGCGGCGGAGAGATATTCTGTGAAATAAAGTTTGATTTTCTAGACAGGGAAGGAACTAAAACAATACTTGCTTCATTTAAAGAAATTGATCAAACTAAAGGAATCAATCTTTCTCCTCTGATATCAGAAAAACTAGACTCTATTAAAAGACTTTCAGCAAGCCTTTCACATGAAATTAATAATCCTTTAAATGTCATTGTTAATTATCTATATATAATTGAAAATACAAAAGACGACGAAAAAAGAAAACATTATATCAAAACTGTAAACTATGAAGTTGAAAGAATTGCCGGCATATTGAACTGGCTTTTGGATTTCTCATCATATATGCACGGTGAGATATCTGCAATTGATGTAGATAGCGAGATAAAAAAAGCAATTGAATTAGTTGAAAACGATTTTGCATCAAAAAACATATCTATTTCTTTAAAAGAATGTGGTGATTGCATTGTCCCTTTTACTGAAGGTCAACTTCAAAGAGCCGTAATGAATCTCCTATTAAATGCTAAAGACGCTGTCACTAATATAGATCGCAATGCAACTGTAAAAATAGAGACTATAAAGAATAATGACTACATTGAGATAAGAGTTTCTGATAATGGTATAGGCATACCCCCAGAAAATCTTGAACGTATATTTGACCCTTTCTACACAACAAAATCATTTACCAATAACCGAGGTATCGGTTTACCTATGACTCACAGAATAATAGAGTCACATGGCGGCAAGATGTTTGTTGATAGCACCATTAATAAAGGAACTACAGTTAAAATTTGCCTCACTAGGGGGCGAACCAATGGAAAAAGATGAGTTCAATATTCTAATAGTCGATGACGAAGTAAACATTAGGGATAGCCTGAAAATAATTTTAGAAACAGAAGGGTATAAAGTATTAGATGCGGATAGTGGTGAAGAAGCAATCAAAAAATTCAAAAGTAATAGTATACATCTTGTTCTCCTTGACCTCAAAATGAAGGGGATGTCCGGCGAAGAAACTTTAAAAAATATTAAGACTATCAATTCTGATACAATGGTTATAATTTTAACTGGTCACGCAACTCTCGACTCCTCACTTGAAGCTATTAAATATGGGGCCTACGACTATCTGAAAAAACCTGTTAGTGTAGACGATATAAGGCGCCTTGTTTTCAAGGCCTATGATAGGTGGAAACTATCTAACCTTGTGAAGCATTATAATAATGCATTGAAACAGAGATATGCAAAAAGAAACAAAGAATTACTTTCTGTAATTACTTTATCGGAGAAGCTTAGAGAAATTGATTCCTTAGAAAAAGGGGCAAAGCTAGTCGTGGACACAATTCATGAGGCAGTTGGGTTTGATAGAGTAGTATTTTACTCAGTTGAAGGAGATGGCAATCCTAAAATTTTAAACAAGATAGGCTTTAGTTCAAAAGAAGAAAAAAGACTCCTTAATCTTTATAATAATTACAAAAATAAAACTAATGTGAATGTCTCTAAAAATAGTTTTTTCTCGCCCATATTTTTTGAAAAGGATATTATAGGGGCATTATATGTAGAAAAATTAGATACACCTTTTGAGCAAGAGGATGAAAACGTTATCACTTTAATCTCTGGAGAGTCCACTTCATTTCTTTTGAGATTTAAGTATAATATAAGTACTAATGGAGAACAAGAGGCGCCTTTCCCAATTAAGTATGAAATACCCTCCAGTAAGTCATTTATAATCTATGAAAAAAAATTCGAGAAAAGTTTTGAAATTTTTAAAGACCTCGTAACACACAATATTTCAGGTCTTGCAATAACAAGAACACCACCCGTATCGCTAAAGAAAGCTTATGATCTTGAAAAGACGCCCTTTATTTGGCTATCAAAGATAGAAGGAGTAAATGCAATTTCCCCGATTTACCTTAATAGTCTTATGAATCTAATAACAGATTTTATTAATAAAGGAAAAGATTCTATTGTTATGCTTGAAGGGCTTGAATATCTGATAGCCCAGAACAATTTTGACATAGTATTAAAATTTATACAGACACTCAGAGATTTAGTTCTACTTGAGAATTCACGTTTGATTATTCCATTAAATAAAGATGCTTTTAGCCAAAAGGAGCTTGCACAGCTTGAAAAAGAGCTTGAAGTATTGAAACTAAAAAATTGAGAGAATCGCATATCTTAGCCAAATCTTTTTAAGCTTTTCGCTACAATTATATTAAGATTTGCATGAGTGGCAACATAAAAGATGAGGATTTAAGAAAAGAACTATTAAAACTCATAGAAGAAACAAGGAATCAAATCCCTAAAAAATCTGAAATGAAGGAAGCTATTATCGCTAGATCTTTTATAGTATTTGCCCTTGGATGTTTTACTGGAATAGAAATGTACACCATTAATCTATTCTTGACTTCTAAAATAGAAATAAGTCTAATGTTCTTGGCATTCTTCTTTGCGATAGGATTTCTAATTGGAGTTTATGTAGAAAAAATAGATATATTAAATATAAAATCTAAATATGGTCATTTAGATTATTGATTTTTTAATATAATTTTTGCTATATTGCCGTAGGCAGGTCTTGTTATTGTTATTCCAATCAAAAGACCTATTATTGTAGTCACTGCAAATCCTCTAAGCATCCCCAAACTCAAATATGCAAGAGGTGCCATAGCTCCTATTGTTGTGAAGGCCGATGTGAATATGATAAAGAAGGCTTGAGCAACTCTCTTTTTGATGCTTTTCCTTCTTCTCTTTTCCCTGCCTTTTTCCATAAGTGATTCATCTGTGATAACTATCTGGTGGTCTACTCCTGTACCGATGGCAGCAATGATACCGGCCATTGCAGCAAGGTCTATGGTCCAATGGATAATCGAAGCAACTCCTAGTATTATAATTATCTCTGAGAAAGATATGCAGATTATCGGTATGGAAATGAAGAGCTTTCTATATCTTAAGAAAACTAAAACTGCAACTGCAAGAAGTGCTGCAAGACCTGCAATCAGTATTTGTTTAATAAATTCTGAACCAAGTGTTGGAGAAATAAAGCTCTTCCCCACAATTTCTGTTGCAACAGGAAGTGCACCTGACTGAAGTATTATCTTTAACTCTGAAGTTTCTTTAATAGCCTCTTCTGAAGTAGCGGAAACGCCTTGGATTACATAAGACGGTGTAGCCGAAGCCTCTCCAGTGGCGAGATTTTCAGAGAGTAATGGGGAGTTCATAAGACCAACTACTCTTGAGAAATAGGCACTTTGGCTCTCATTTTCTGCCATGGCCTCTCTTTCAGTTTTGAATCCCAAGGCAGCTATCTGATTGTAGATGTCTCTTCCAACTTCATTTTCTGTTGCAAGAACTATTACTCTTTCCTTGTCTCCCACATAATTTTTTAAGAGTGAAGGTATTTCTGAACTATTTGTGAAAGTTAATATTTTTATATCGTCTCCAATTCTCCTTTCAATTGAAAATACGTTTTCTATTTCAGGTATTGAAACGTTTACATCAACTCCTGATATATTTAAGTCAGACGGTATACCAGTAATTGATTTGTACATGTTATTGTTCATTATTATTATTGAATTTGCAGGCCTGTCAAGGAACATGTCCACTGGGTAACCACCTTTACCTTTAGCGACATTGGCAAAATTTTGCCCAGCTTCCTTAGTAATAGTGAATGGTACATTCCAGTTTATTCCTTCATATGAAGATTGTCTGATTTCAGGCGGATCTACCCTAACGATATCTGAACCTTTTACGGCAACTACTCCATCAATTCTTGCCTCATATACCCCTTGCTCTTGGAGAATCTTAATGACACTAGCTTCTTTTTCGGCTGAAGTTCCAGAAACTTCAACCATTATGTTAGATTCTCCCCAAGGCCTAACATTTACATCAGATATTCCAAGCCTGTTTAATCTTAACTCAAGCCTTGTAACAGTATCCTCCATCACATCTGTTGCAACGGCTCTTTCAAGTTCTAGGGTAACAAGTGTCCCCCCTTCAAGGTCAAGACCAGTTGAAACACCGTTAAAGTATAATGTTACAGCCGATAATAATACTGCAAGTATTAATAGAAGCACTCTGCCATTTTTTAGGACCTTATTCATCTAATTCACCTTCTTTGCCTATTCTTAGGACATACCATTTCAAAACTCCGGTGTTGAATACCCAAGTCATAACTAGATCCGCAAGAAGGCCAAATATAAGAACTATTGCAATATCATCTATAACTTCTGAAGTTGAAAATATATAAAGAGAAGAAAGCGCCGCTAGCGTTGTAAAGGTCATCATAAGTCCAGTTTTCATAGCATTTCTAATCCTTTGATTTAGGGCCTCCCCTTTCTCCTTCAAAACTCTCGTTGTAAGGAGTATATCTGTATCGACAGAATAACCTATTAACATCAATATTGCGGCTATGGTGTATCTTGATAGTTCAATTCCTGCAACTGACATGAAAGCAAGTGCAATAACCATATCTGAAAATGCAGCAAACACTACTGCCCCGGATGGTATAGGAACTCTGAATGCAATAAAGACGATTATAGCCATAAAAAGAAAAGCTAATAGAACAGCTTGGACACCCTGCTCCAAAAATGAGGCACCAAGTGAAGGGCCAATATTTTGGACACTTATCGCAGCACCTGGATATTTATTATTAATAAGATTAATTAATTTTGTTGAATCGACATCTGGCCCAGTTTCAATTATAAAACCTTCAGTTAGTGGGCTGTAAATAGATCTTACCTTTATAGTCGGATCATTCAAATTAGTGATAAGATAATTTTGTATTTCTGGTGAATAGGTAACATCGTTGACTGTTGCAAGGGTACCCCCTCTTAAATCAACTCCTAAATTAACTCCCATCGTTGAGAGGATAATAACAGCAACTAATATTAAACCTATTGGAAAGAATATTAGTTTTTTATAATTATATTTTGTAACATCGAGTATATTAAGAATTTTTTCGAAGGCCTTCATATAATCTCCCCCAAAGGAAAACTCTTAAGAACTATTTAAATAACTTTGTATCATGTATTTTGAGCAGCTTAAACTGATTGAATTTACATTTATCATCGAAGTTTATTTTTTAAAGTCAAGGGGTGAATCCATACGATAGAAGAAAACGACAGAGTGCTAATATTAGATCCAAGGGGAAAGAAATATCTGATAACAGTCACAAACAAGGTATTTCATACAAATCTAGGAAAGCTTGATCTTTCAGAACTTATTGGTAAGACTTATGGAGATAAGATTAAGTCCCACATGGGAAAGAATTTTTCAATACTAAAACCAAATCTCATCGACTATATCTATATGATGAGAAAGATGCCTCAGACCATAAATCCTGACGATGCTTGTCAGATAATTGCAAATACCGGTATATCAGGTGGGGACACCGTAGTTGAGGCTGGGGCAGGATCAGGAGCAGTGACACTATTATTATCCTATACAGTATTTCCTGGAAAAGTCTATTCCTATGATATCAATGAGCGCTTTCTAAAGGTCGCCAAAGAGAATATTGACACGTATGGAAAGGGAAATGTTGAGTTTAAGCTAAAGGACATATATGAGGGCATTGATGAAAAAGAAGTTGACCTTGTTTCTCTTGATCTTCCTGAGCCACATAGAGTTGTTGGCCATGCCTATGAAGCATTAAGAGCGGGTGGATTCATATTTTCATTTTCTCCTTGCATTGAGCAGGTTATCGATTTCAGGAGAGAAGTATCAAAATACGATTATTCTGAAGTTAAAACAATCGAATGCATCATAAGAGAATACGAGGTAAAGGAAAAAGGCACAAGGCCAAAGACAAGGATGCTTGGCCACACAGGTTACATGTCATTTGCAAGAAAAGCCTAAGCTACCACCAGACTTCTTTCTT
>CAZUMN010000016.1:0-17759 GCA_964621955.1 uncultured Thermococci archaeon | reverse complement strand
TGAACGGCATTAGGCCTCAAAGGTACTGTTTTTGTAGCTTCTCTCACTCCGTCAATAATTATGCTAGCCAATTTTTTTTCAAGTTTTGGATTTCCCACATCACCAATCTTAACGAAAAATATGTGAATGCCCGTGTCTTGGCACATCGGAGTTGAAGTCTCCTCAGCCATTTTTATATTTTTTAGTATCGCCTCTAATTGGGCCTTTGCAGGCCCTTCCTCAACTTCATAAGCCTTTTCCAAGGCATTTTTGACATCCAAAGGAAGCTTTGTTGAAGAGTCCCTTAGAAGTTCAATTACGGTATTTTTTATTAGGGTTTCATCTATCATTTAATCCCCCGAAAAATAGAGTTCCGTATACACATTGTTTTTTCACTTTAAAAAGATTATTGTTTAGATAAATATCGATAATAATTTGACCATTTGTATAAAAATCATTAATTTTTCTACATAAAAAATCAATAAATATAAAAATATTATACAAATTTTTATTTAACAGAAAATACACTGAACGTTTTCTCCGGTAAAATTAAAATTATTGTCAATTTTATCCGGATAAATTTTTATTTATTGATTAATATTTGGTATAGATGTATTCTATAACCAAAACATTTAAATTTAGAAAAATTATACTAATAGTACAAAATAAGAGAGATGACTTTTAATGGATACTAACTCTTCTTCCCCTAGGGTAGGCGTTTTTGTTTGCCACTGTGGTTCCAACATTGCTGGAACAGTTGATGTGGAAAAAGTAGCGCAAGAAATATCTAAAATGGAAGGGGTCGCATATGCAGGAACTTACATCTACATGTGCTCAGATCCAGGCCAAAAACTTATGAGGGAGACCATTGAGAAGGAAAAGCTTGATCGTGTCGTCGTTGCAGCCTGCTCTCCTACACTCCATGAAAAAACCTTCCGCGTAAATTCAAAAAATGCGGGATTGAATCCATATCAATGCGAGATTTCTAACATTAGGGAACACTGTAGTTGGGTCCACGAGGATAAAGATATGGCTACTGAAAAGGCCATTAAGATCACAAAGAGCATTGTTGAAAAAGTCAAAAATGATAATTCTCTTGCTGATATTGAGGTTCCAATTACTAAAAAAGCCGTCGTAATAGGTGGGGGGGTTGCTGGAATACAGGCTGCGCTTGACATTGCTAATGGCGGGTACAAAACTTATCTTGTTGAAAGGGACTCCTCAATTGGGGGAAAGATGGCAAAACTATCCGAAACCTTTCCAACACTTGATTGTTCTCAGTGTATTTTAACTCCAAAGATGGTTGAGGCTGCTAATAATCCAAACATTGAGCTCTTGACTTATTCTGAAGTGGAGAATGTCAGTGGGTATGTTGGAAACTTTAAAGTGAAGATAAAGAAAAAGCCTACTTCTGTCAACTGGGACCTTTGTACCGGGTGCGGTGACTGTTATACCAAGTGCCCAGTAAAAGTTCCTTCTGAATTTCAGGAAGGTCTTGCAAAAAGAACAGCCATCTTCACGCCATTTCCGCAGGCAGTTCCAAACAAACCGGTAATTGACAGAGAAAGCTGCCTTTACTATCAAAAGGGTATATGCAAAATCTGTGAAAAGGTCTGTAAGATTGGAGCAATTGATTTTGACATGAAAGAGGAAATAATGGAAGTTGAAGCAGGTGCAATTGTAGTTGCAACTGGGTACCAAGAATACCCTTTAGAAAATCTTTCAGACTATGGCGGGGGTAGATACCCCAATGTTGTAAGCGGCCTTAAATTTGAAAGGCTACTCTCTGCATCTGGTCCCACTGGAGGGCAGGTCGTAAGACCTTCAGATGGTAAGCCTGTGAAGGATGTTGTCTTTGTCCAGTGCGCTGGTTCAAGAGATATAGAGGAGCACAAGCCTTACTGCTCAAAGATTTGTTGCATGTACACTGCAAAGCATGCGATGCTATTCAAGCACAAAGTTCACGACGGAAATGCATATGTTTTTTATATTGACGTTAGGACAGCTGGAAAGGACTATGAGGAGTTTTATTACAGGACTACAGAAGAAGACCATGTCCTCTACACTCGAGGTAAAGTTTCAAAGATATTTGAGGATGGCGATAAAGTCGTCGTATGGGGAGTTGATACCCTTACAGGTAAAAAAGTCGAGATAAAGGCCGATCTTGCTGTTTTGGCCATGGCCATTGAGCCATCTTCTGGAATAATTGAGCTCAAGCAAAAACTCAAAGTATCTGTAGATGAAAATGGTTTCTTGAAGGAGGCCCATCCAAAATTAAGGCCAGTCGAAAGCATGACATCTGGCATATTCTTCGCTGGTGCCGCCCAAGGCCCAAAAGATATTCCTGAATCAGTTTCTCAGGCAGGGGCCGCCGCATCCAAAATCCTTTCGATGTTTTCTTCTGACTTTATGCAGAAGGAGCCCTTGATTTGTGAGATTGATGAGGATGTATGCAGTGGATGTGGCGTATGCATTGCACTCTGCCCTTACAGTGCATTGGAGGCTGAAATTACCACTAAAGATGGCAAGGAAACAAAGAGATCTAAATTAAATGAGGCCCTATGCCAGGGTTGCGGTACATGTTCTTCTGCATGTCCAAGTGGGGCCGCTACAATGAGAAACGATGAATCAAAAAATATGTTTAAGATGATCGAGGTCATACTGGAGTAGATTTTATGAAAGAGTTTGAACCTAAAATTATAGCTTTTCTATGCAAATGGTGCACTTATGCTGGAGCAGACCTTGCGGGGGTCTCAAGATTAAAATTTTCCCCAAATGCGGTTCCTATACGGGTAATGTGTTCAGGTAGAGTAGATCCATCTTTTGTCCTTGATGCGTTTGCCAAGGGTGCAGACGGTGTTCTTGTTGGCGGATGTCATCCAGGTGACTGCCATTATGCTCAGGGCAATTATAAAACACTCAGAAGGGTAAAACTTCTTAAGATGCTACTAAAAGATATGGGATTAGAGGAGGAGAGGTTAAGACTAGAATGGATATCAGCAAGCGAAGGAAACAAGTTTAGAGAAGTCGTAAATGATATGGTCATCAAAATAAAAGAGATTGGACCCTCTCCACTGAAATCGGAGGAATCAAAATGAATAAAGCCAACATAGCATTTTACTGGGCTGCTTCCTGTGGTGGCTGCGAAATTGCTGTTTTAGATATTAATGAAAAGATACTGGATGTAATTGAAAAAGCAAACATCTTGATGTGGCCTGTGGCCATGGATACCAAATATGAAGATCTGAAAAAAATGAAAGACAAATCTATTGATGTCTGCTTTTTTAACGGAGCCATAAGGACTAGTGAAAATGAAGAGCTTGCAAAATTACTTAGAAAAAAATCTAAGATTCTAGTTGCATTTGGCTCATGTGCACATGAGGGTTGTATACCTGCTTTGGCAAATCTATTTAACAAAAAACTGATTTTTGATCGAGCCTACCAAGAGACAGAAACAACAGTAAATAAGGATAATATTTTACCCCTGCCTTCTTTCGAGGTCAAGGAAGGAGAGATCCATATCCCAGAGTTTTATGATACTGTAAAAACTCTTGATCAGGTTGTTGATGTTGATTATTATATGCCAGGATGCCCCCCAACGCCAAATATTGTTGAGGATGCTTTTAATAAATTCTTGACTGGAGATCTGCCGCCAAAAGGGGCGGTTTTAGCGCCAGTAAAGGCTTTGTGTGATGAATGCCCTAGAAAAAAGAAGGACAAAATGATTGAAACAATTTACAGGGTATATGAGAAGGAAGCTGATCCGGAAAAGTGCTTCCTTGATCAAGGCATAATATGTATGGGCCCTGCAACAAGGTCAGGTTGTGGCCATCAGTGCATTAAAGGAAACATGCCTTGCACAGGCTGCTTTGGAAAGACACCTGAGGTGACAGACCAAGGTGCAAAGATGATCTCAGCCTTAGCTTCAGTTTTGGCAGTTGAGAATGAGATTGAACTTGATGAGAAAAAGGTGGAAGAACTAATTTCTAAGATTAAGGATCCAGTTGGCACATTTTACAGATATTCACTTGCTTCATCCTTCATTAAGAGAAAGGTGATAAAATGAAAAGAATTACAATAGATCCAATAACAAGACTTGAGGGCCACGGCAAAATTGAGATTTTTTTAAATGATAGTGGAAATGTTGAGAATGCTTACCTCCAGATACCTGAACTAAGAGGGTTTGAGAAGTTCAGCGAGGGCAGACTTGCAGAGGATATGCCTCAGATTACATCAAGGATTTGTGGCGTATGCCCAGTAGCTCATCATTTCGCATCAACTAAGGCATTAGACAGTGCTTTTAACACACAGCCCACAGAAACAGCAAAGAAACTTAGAGAGTTAATGTACTGTGGGTATGTGGTATATGACCATATACTTCACTTTTATTTCCTTGGTGGGCCCGACTTTGTCGTCGGACCGGATGCACCAAAAGGGGATAGAAATATCATAGGAGTTATAGGAAAAGTCGGTGTTGAGATAGGTAAGGAGGTCATAAAACACAGAGCATATGGGCAGAAGATAACAAGGATCCTCGGTGGTAAACCCACCCACCCCGTCTGTGGGCTTCCTGGGGGTATTTCAAAAGGATTGAATGAAGAGGAACGAAATGAGATTGAGTCGATGGCTGGGTCTTGTGTCAAATTCTCAGAGTTTACCTTAAACTTTTTCAAAGATACTGTACTGAAAAATAAGGCGTATCTTGATCTCATCAAAAGTGATGCGTACACTCTTGAAACTTATAACATGGGGATTGTTGATAAACATAATAATCTAAACTTCTATGATGGCATGATAAGAGTAAAAAGCCCAACAAATGAAGAATTTGCCTGTTTTGATGGAAGCCAATATTTTGAGTATATCGAAGAGCACGTCGAGCCATGGACCTATATGAAATATCCTTACTTAAAGCAGATTGGATGGAAAGGACTAACAGGTGGCGTTGATAGTGGAATTTACCGAGTTGGGCCATTAGGCAGAATAAACGTCATTGATGGATTTACAACTCCACTTGCAAATGAGGCATATAAAGAGTTGATTGAAACTCTGGGAAAACCTGTTAATTCAACACTAGCTTTCCATTGGGCAAGGTTGATAGAGTTACTTTACGCTTCTGAAAGAGTCTTGGAACTTAGCAGAGATAAAAATATCCTAAAACAGGATCTTAGGAACAAGGTAGGCCTCCCAAACGAAGGAGTTGGTGTAGTCGAGGCTGCAAGAGGGACTCTATTCCACCATTATAAATTAACTGATGAAGCAAGAATTGAAAAAGCGAATATGATAGTCGCCACCACAAATAATGCCGGTGCTATATGCATGTCAGTAAGGGATGCGGCAAAAGGTATGATCTCAAATGGAAAAGTCAATGATGGAATACTCAATAGGGTAGAGATGGCATTTAGGGCATATGACCCGTGTTTTGCATGTGCCACACACTGTCTCCCTGGAGCACCACCTATTGAAATATCTATTTACAATAAAGATCGCTCACTTCTTAAGAGAATTGGGAGGAGGGGTATATAGTGGTCTTCACCGTTTCTGAGAAGGGATTGGAACTAAGAAAAAATGTAGAAGAAATATCCGGACAGAATATATTCCAGTGCTATCAGTGCGGTAAATGCTCAGCTACATGTCCTGTCGTTGACAGCATGGACATGGCCCCTAATAAAATAATAAGATTTGTTCAAATAGGGGATCTTGAAGTTTTGGACCAAAACACTTTTTGGGTATGTGCTGCATGTTTCACATGTTCAGCGAGATGCCCAAGAAGCGTTGACATAGCTAAGATAATGGAAGCATTGAGAAACGTGATGTTGAGAAACAAGCGGGATTTCATCAATATTTACTCAAAAGAATTTATAGAAAAGATGATTGAAGAAATACCTCAGATGGCCATAGTTGCTGCCATAAAGAAGGGGGTTTGGTGATGGAATATCCTTACTACCCAGGATGCACTCTAAAAACTACCGGGAAAAAAGACGAAGAAGCAGCTTTAGAAGTGGCAAAACTTTTGGGATTTGAATTAAAGGAGCTCCCTACATGGACATGTTGTGGTGTTGTCTACAATCTCACGTCAGATGTCATGGCCGATCATCTCTCAGCTACAAGAACGCTGATAAGAGCTCAAGAAATGGGGAGGGAGCTTAAAACAAATAAACTTGTAACACTTTGTTCTATGTGCTACAATGTTTTAAAGCAAGTCAATCTGATGTATAAGAATAATCCTGACAAACTCAATAATGTCAATCTTTTCATGGATACAGAAGAAGACTATCTTGGAAATATCGAGATTATGCATTTTTTGGAAGTTTTATATAACGATATAGGCCCTGAAATGATTAAAGCAAAGGTAAAAACTCCCCTAACAAATCTAAAAGTTGACCCATATTATGGATGTATGCTCTTAAGGCCAAAAACAATAGCATTTGATGATCAAGACGCCCCACATGTGATGGGAGATATACTTTCTGCACTCGGGGCTAAAGTAATTGAAAATCCGATGACAGTTGAATGCTGTGGTGCTCATCAAATTATAACAAACAAGGAGGCTGTCCTCGATTGTGTCCAAAGAATAGTCAAAACATCCCAAAGCAGAGGGGCCGATGTAATTGTCACCCCATGCCCACTTTGTCAGTACAATCTAACAACGGGACAGAAGAGTCTGTTTGAAAAAGGAAAAATAAATCACCAGACTCCTGTTATTTATTTATCGGAATTATTAATTATTTCTCTTTCAGATAACAACCAGCGTTATTTGAAGGACTATAAATTCATTAAAGATAAATTAGAAAAAAGAGAGGGGAAATAGTTGGCTGAAAAAAATCGGATCCCGTTGGTAAGTGTATTTATCATGGGTAAGGAGTATAAGGTTCCATCAGGCCTAACCCTGATGAAAGCGATGGAATATGCAGGTTATAGGTATACAAGAGGTGCAGGGTGCAGGGCTGGATTTTGTGGCGCATGTGCGACGATTTACAGATTGAAAGATGACTATAAATTAAAATCTGCTCTTGCGTGCCAGACAACAGTTGACGATGGAATGTATCTCGTCCAGTTGCCATTTACACCTGCTAATAAGAAAAAGTATGATGTAGAAAAACTCAATATAGCCCACAATGCGCTTCTAAAGGAGTATCCTGAGATAGCGAGATGCATCAGTTGCAACAGTTGTACAAAAGTATGCCCCCAGGAGCTAAAGGTAATGGATTATGTCCAGGCTTCATTAAGAGGGAATATAGAAAAGGCAGCCATCCTCTCATTTGATTGTGTCCAGTGTGGTCTTTGTGCTTTTAGATGCCCTGCTGAAATTACTCAGTACCACGTTGGGCAGCTTGCAAGAAGATTGAATGGAAAATATGTTGCTCCAAAAGCAATGCATACAGAAGAAGCTGTGGCAAAATTAAACAGCGGAATTACAAAGAAAGAAATCTCAAAGTTAAAAGTCTTGAAGCTTGCGGAGATAAAAGATCTTTACAAGAAGAGGGTGACTGAGTAGGTGATTTAATGAAGCTAATAAAAGGTTATCCCGAGGCAATGAGAGAATCAATTGAAATGGTTGAAAAGACCCGAGAAAAAAGACTCAAAGAGAAATATCAACAGATGTCTATGGAAGAGAGAGATGATGTCTTAAACAAGTATCATCCCGACTATAAACCTGAAGTAAAAAGAACTCTTTCAGTAGGGAATTCAAAAGGCGAGATAGTTCCTTTTGAAGTTGCAGATTTAATTGAGTCCTACTCTCGTATTTCTGAAAAAGATATTGATCTTTCTAATATCGATTATGACGTTGACCTTCTCGTTATTGGAGGGGGTGGAGCGGGAACCATGGCAGGTATCTGGGCTACATATGAAGGAATAGATCCTCAAAATATCCTTATGACAACTAAGCTCAGACACGGTGATTCTAACTCAATTATGGCACAAGGTGGCATACAGGCAGCAGACAAATCCAACGATGCTCCTGAAATTCATTATCTTGATGTTCTCGGAGGAGGGCACTTTGCAAATGATCCCGAACTTGTTGAAGCGCTAGTTTCTGACGGCCCTGCAATAATAAAATGGTTTGAAGAAAAAGGAGTTATGTTTGACAAGGAAAAAGACGGAACAATGATTACTATCCACGGAGGGGGGACCTCAAGGAAAAGAATGCACTCTGCTAAAGATTATACGGGTATGGAACTACTTAGAGTTATTAGAGATGAATTTATTAATCTATCAATTCCAGCTGTTGAATTTTCACCTGCAATAGAACTTTTGATGGATGATAAAGGCCAAGTTGCTGGGGCAGTTCTTTTCAATATAGAAACTCACCAGTATTACGTTGTTAGGGCCAAGGCTACTGTTATGGCCACAGGTGGATTTGGAAGACTTCACATTCAAGGATTTCCCACAACAAATCATTATGGTGCAACTGCCGATGGGCTTTCAATGGCTTACAGGTGTGGGGCAAGGCTTAGGGACATGGATTCTGTGCAGTACCACCCCACAGGCGCAGCTTTCCCAGAGCAGATAGTTGGCCTTTTAATAACTGAAAAAGTCAGAGGTCTTGGCGCACAGCCTCTGAACAGAGAAGGTGAAATGTTCGTGCATCCCTTGGAGCCAAGGGATGTAGAAAGTGCAGCTTTCATAAGGGAATGCTATGGGGCAGGTGGAGGAGTAGAAACACCGACTGGAATGCAGGGGGTCTGGCTGGATTCACCAATGATTAACATGATAAAAGGAGAAGGTGTAACTGAAAGGGAACTATCTGCTATGTATAGAATGTTTAAGAGATTTGACATAAACATGGTAGAGGACCCTATACTGGTATTCCCCACACTGCACTACCAAAATGGTGGAATTGTGATCGATGCAAACGGTGCCACAGAATTAAAAGGGTTATTCGCGGGAGGAGAAGTCACAGGCGGGGTTCATGGAAAGAATAGGCTTATGGGAAATTCTCTCCTTGACTACTCTGTTTTTGGAAGAAGGGCTGGAATCTCCGCAGCAAAATATGCAAAGAAAGCATCTATTGGTAAATTGACTTTATCCCATGTCACAAAATATTCTGAAGAATTGAGAAAAGCAGGGATACCAGAGAGTAGAAAATCGCCTATGATTCTTCCAGAATACAGGGGAAAAAATGTAATGTCGAGAGCAATAGATATATTTTAAAAAAAATTTTATTTCCAGACATTTTTTCTATTATCTTTAATTCTTTTTGCTTTATGTGTTTCTCTCGGCAATGTACCGTCTTCATATATTAGTACTTTTGGAGTTATACCTAAAACTGCCCTAAGATCTCGTTGGACTTCTCTTTCTAATAGTTTTACATCTCCTTTGTACTCACACATGCTTTCGATTTCAATAGTTAAGACGTCAAGGTGATTTACTCTGTCCACCACTAGCCTATATTCCCCGGATAACTTCTTGTTACCTCTTACAACTGGTTCGACACTTGAAGGCAATACATTTACCCCTTTTATGATAAGCATGTCATCTGTTCTTCCACATATTCCCATTAATCTCTTATGGGTTCTTCCACATGCACATTTATCTATTTCATACGAAACTATATCACCAGTTCTAAATCTTATCATTGGTCTTGCCATTTTCTTGATTGTTGTGAGTACCATCTCCCCCTCTTCATTTTCTCCAACAGGTTCACCCGTCTTTAAATCCAATACCTCAACAATCATGTGGTCTTCAGCAAAATGAAGTCCTGCCTTCTCTTCACATTCTCCAGCACAAGCCCCAAATATATCGGACAACCCATAATAGTCATACACATCTGCATCCCAAAGTTGTTCAATTCTCTTTTTCGTTGCATCAATTGAACCACCAGGTTCTCCTGCAACAAAGATTTTGCCTATGGCCGTGTCGTGAGCTACATCAATTCCCTGTTTTTCTGCAGTTTCACCAAGATACCATGCGTAGGAAGGTGTTGTCCAAGTAATTGTTGGCTGGAACTGCATCATTATCCTAAGCAGTCTTTCTGATGGTATTGTACCTGCATGTATGCACAATGCCCCGACCTTTTGTGCACCCAAGACACATGGCCCTCCTACAAAAAGAGACATGTTTAATGCATGACAGTACCTATCATTTTTTCTCATACCCGATGAATAAAATAATCTTGCTTCAAAATCCATAAAATCTTCAAAATCTTGGTAAGTGAAAGGAGAAGCTGTTGGCATTCCTGTGGAACCACTTGAAACTGAGATGTAAACTACCTCTTCCTCAGGAACGGCTGTCATTTTCCCTAATGGAGGAGTCAGTTCTTGATCCTTTCTGATATTATCCTTTTGAATAGTTGGAAGTTTTTGAAGATCAGAAAGACTATCAATATCATTGGGTGATACTCCAGCTTCTCTAAAACTATTCCTATAGTGCTCACTATTATTATAAGCATGATTTAATATATGTTTAAGATGTTTTAACTGGAATATTTCCAGTTCATCTCTTTTCATCGTTTCTATCTTTTCATCCCAATATTGCAAGGTATCTACCTCATTTTTAGGAGGAGAGAGCCCAAAAGGGCAATTCTGATGGAATCTTTTGGACATAAAGGAGGGTAATCATAATCGGAATATCGCCTCTCCCCCATAAATTTTTTTATATATTTCTTTATATATTTTTCGGTATTAATATAACTACAAGGAATATTATTGTATGGCTTCTAAGGATAGAACTCTTCTTGGCATCTAGGGCATTTTATCATAACACATCCCGAAGTCGCCATTGGGCATGTTTGGCATGATACTACTCTTGAATACTGCTTTGAAAAGACAAAGCCACATTTAGAACATTTCACTAAATCGTTTGAAGTATTTTTCCATGTAGTCATAAGCTCACTTTGAATTTTTAGGTTAGCCTCATTTTTAACCTTTTCTATCGTTATTTCATTGTAAAACGCCATTCGCACCAAACATTCTCCGGGTGTTCATCGGGAGGGCATAAATTACAACATACGTCAATATTTGGGGAGAAATTCTCAACAAAGATTTTTAGATAATTGAATCTTACATTTTTACATGAAAATTGGGGCAAACCCTTTTCTTTTCTAGTTTTTTGGGTATGGCAATCTGTTATTCTAAAGATAAGTACATCGTCCTTAATTTCTATTTCTTTTGAAGGATGATCAAGAGCCCAACTTGTATACCTCAATGCTTTTGCAAGTCCATCTAGGTTTGGTTCAAGTGAAAACATCTGTTTTAGATATTTAGACTCAATTTCTGCGAGATAATCCCAGCATTTAGCATCAATATCCGTTGCAGCCTGCGTTCCAAACCTTTCTTCGATACCTAAAAAGTAGAGGCCATCTACTCGCCATAAGTTTTTGATGTTAAAAAGCAAAAGGTCAATTAACTCCCATTCATCAAGTGATGAAAGCATCTTCAGATCTTCATTTCTTGAGATATTCATTAGTCCACTCTCCAGAAAGTTTTGATAAATTCTTTAATTTAAATTTAATTATCCCCCTTAGTAAGACTTAAATAAAGAAAAGTTGATATAGATATTAACCTAAATAAAATATTGAGGTATAAACAATGACTTTGGATAGAAAGTTAAGATTTACCCAAGTAATTATGAACGCATGGCTTTATGGAGTTGAATCAACAGCCAACGTATTTTTTGATAGGCCCAAACTATTTTACAGGAAATGGGGTACAATAGCAATACGTCCTTTCATTGAATCTTGGGGAGAACTTGGGATGGAGTTCCAAAAAGGGCTGAGTCCCTACAATACGGTCAAGATGTTCATCGATGCGCTTGTTACAGCTCAGTTTTTTAATCCAGACGACTTCGAATTTTCTGGTGATGACAAAAATTTCACTTTTAAGGCTATTCAATGCCCCTATAAATTTCACTGCAAAAAACTAATTGGCGAACAAAAGGAGATCGCATGTCTTAGGGCAATAACATTACTTGGCGCCCTTGATTACAATATTGAAGGGGAATCCTTAAAATATAAATATAATTTTGAATTTAATGATAACGCACCTTGCATTGTATCGTTCGAAAGATTTAAAGACTGAATATTTAAGGTGTTAATATGAAGCTCCCCAAAGGGCACATAATAAAGACAATAGTGAAATATAACATGAAGACAAATTCACTAAGTGATTTCGTCAAAGAAGTTCTTAATGATATTGACAAGTTCACTGGGTACGTAAGGATACTAGCTGACAAAGGGGAATATGAAGAAGAAATTAAAGTCATTTTATCCAACGGCGAAATAGTAGGCGGAGAACTTAAATTACTTAGTTCTGGAACTGTTTTTTATGGTAATGAGTGTAGATTTGAGGCTCCTTTTGAATTCCACCGTTGTGGAGTTTCCGTTGTAACACTTACCTCAAACGATATTGGTATAGTGAAAATATCTCGACCAGAATGTGTAATTGTTAAAGACGTTAATCTAGAAGAATCGCAAGTGGCAAATCAGCGGGATCAATTGTTGAAAAAATATAGGATTAAAGAGATGAGTGACTCTGAAATTACAAATCTTTTAGAAAAAATGAATGGCGATTAGACTATTCGTTCTTTAATTATTTCAAATATTTTATCGGCTGCCTCTTTTACTTCTCGAGATATCTCGCTTCCAAAATCAATGTTACTGGATTGTATTCCTAGAATATAGATATTCGCCCCAATTTCTTGCAAGAGATATTTTCCTAAGACGGAGAGGGGCATTGAATGAGATGAAAAAGATATTCCTGTTAAATCATTTATCCTGACAATCTCAATGTAACCTGTCGATTTTCCCATGAACGCTGCATCTATTATAATTATGTTTTCAGGTTGAAATTTTCTTAGATCCCCAGTAAAGTTTTCTGGAATTAAATCGCCATTTATACTGAGAAAAGATTCACTATTAAAACTCGAAAGCTTTTCAGAAAGGTAGGGCCCTACACCATCGTCTCCTCTAAGCTCACTGCCTACACCCAAAATAGCCAATTTTTTTTTAAGAATTTCTTTAAGAAATATTTCAAGAGCTTGCATCTAATCTAACTTCCGAAGGTTATTTTCATTGATTTTCTTATTTTAATCACAACTTTTAAATGTATACATATTAATTATTAGTAGGGGATTATTTGGATAACATATGTATATTTGAAGATACCACTTACGAGAATTTTTTGCCCCTTACATATTCAAGGCCCGTTTTTGAGTTGAGATGTGGATTTAAAAATCTGAGGGAAAAAATTGAATTTTTCTTCCCTGAGGCAACTCCATGCTTATTGATGAGGGATTATCTAAAATCTTTATTTTCTGAAAATGGTCTTTTTCTGAAAGAATCTATCAAAGGAGACATACTTTTAATTAATGGAAGAATAATAATGAAAGAAAGACCAGAGATCATGGAAGAAGGAATTTATTATGTTAATGGTGAGATCGCATTTATTTATTTAAAAGAAAAAACATTGGGCGCCATAAATATTTCTGGATACCAAGATATTAAAAAGTTAATAAAAATAGGATTAAAAGAGTTCAAGATATCAAATATTATACTAATCAGATATCCCTGGGACATAGTCAATCAAAACAGTAATGAAATTAAGAGAGAATTCTCTATTTACAGCTCTAATCAAAGTAAAAATTCTCTAGACATTGATATCATGGGTGATAAGGGACTAGTTTTTGTTGGTAAGGGCGTTGAAGCAGAAAAAAACGTTGTTTTTGACGTAAGAAATGGGCCAGTATATATTGGCGACAATACCGATATTCGGGCCTTTTCTAGAATTGCTGGGCCAACTTATATTGGGGGCAACTGTCTTATTAAAAGTGGTAGAATCCAGGAATGTTCGATAGGAAACGTATGTAAGATTGGGGGAGAGATAGAAGAATCTATTTTTCATGGCTACTCCAACAAGCAGCACTATGGATTTGTGGGTCACTCTTATCTAGGGGAATGGGTTAATCTTGGAGCAGGCACATCAAACAGCGACTTAAAAGATACATATGGGACAATAAAATACAAAATTGCTGATAAGATAATTGATTCTGGGCAACAGTTTTTTGGATGTGTAATAGGGGACAATGCAAAATCTTCTATTGGAACAATGATCTATACTGGGAAAAAGATTGGATTTGCAGCCCATATTCATGGCACAATCTCTGAAGATGTTCCAAGTTTTTGCATGTGGGCAAAATCACTTGGATCAGAGCCATCGGAGCTTTTTTTTGATTCTGCGATAACAACTTATTCTAGGGCAGCAGGAAGACGTGGAATTATTTTGACAAAAGAGTATGAGGAAATGATGAAGAAAATATTTGAACTCACAAAAGATGAGAGAGATAGTTGTGGTGTATCTCTCAATAAATTTTCCTTAAGGTGAACGGATGGACGTAATATTTGGGGTTTCTGGTCTTAGAGGTATTGTGGGTGAGGGTTTATCTCCAAAGCTCATATGCAATTATGTGGCATCTTTTGCAAAAGAGATCTCTCCTGGTAAAGTTGTTATAGGTAATGATTCAAGGATATCGGGAGATATGGTAAAAAATGCAGTTGTTTCTTCACTCCAAGCTTTGGGATTTGATATAATCGATATTGGAATTGCACCTACCCCTACAGTGCAATTTGTGACAAAAATAAAAAGTGCCTCGGGTGGTATCTCCATTACAGCAAGTCACAATCCTGAGAAATGGAACGGGTTAAAATTCATCGAAGGTAATGGCATATTCTTTAATGAAAAAAAAATTATCGCTATTAGAAGAAACCTAGAAGAAAAAAATTTTAAATTTCAGACTTACGACAAACTTGGAAAATTATGTGATGATCCAAAAGCAAAAGAACTTCATATGAATTCAGTTTTTCAAAAGATTGATTTTAATTGTTTTGGTAAAGATAATTTTACCGTAGCAATCGACGCTTGTAATGCTGCAGGCTCAGAATTTATCCCTCTGTTTATTGAGAAACTTGGATTTAAGGTAATAAAATTAAACTGTGATGCCAAAGCTTCTTTTCCAAGAAATCCTGAACCTCTAAAAGAAAATCTTACTTCTTTTTCAGATTTCATAAGAGAAAAAGGGAACATAGACATCGGCTTTGCACTAGATGGAGATGCCGATAGAGTCGCTATACTAGATGAAAAAGGCCAATATGTTGGAGAAGAAAATACGCTTGTCCTCGCATCAAAATTTTTTATAGAGCATATGAACCCACAAAATAAAACTGTTGTCACAAATCTTTCAACTACAAGAGCACTTGATGATGTAGTTTCATCAAATGGCGGAAGAGTTCTAAGAGCAAAGGTTGGGGAGATAAATGTTGTAGAAGAAATGATAAGGGTCAATGCCTCAATCGGAGGGGAAGGAAATGGGGGCGTGATACTCCCCATGGTGCAATATGCAAGAGACTCTCTTTCTGCCATTTCATTGATTATGTTGGGCTTATCAAAATCTAAGTTACCTCTTTCTTCAATAGTATCTGAGCTTCCAAAGTATTATATGATAAAGGACAAAATAACTATTTCAAGAGAGTTATTTGAAAAAAATCTACCTTATCTAAAGGAGTTTTTCACAGGTTACCCATACAATGACATAGATGGATTAAAGTTTGATCTTGACGATTCTTGGATACACATCAGACCATCAAATACGGAGCCCATTGTCAGGATCATAGCAGAATCTAAGAGTATGGAAAAGGCAAATAAGTTGATAGAAGAAACAAAGAATCTGATGAAAGTCCCATGTTAGCCCTTTTCTTTCACGGAATCGATATTTTTTATGATAATAGAAGTAAAGATATTTTGAATAAACTAAGTAATAGATATCAGTTAAAGCCATATATTGTTGGGACTATGGGGATAACTTCTCTATTGGATAGTGGCATAGAAGGTGTTGAACTTATTTTTAAAAGACCCTCAGTTGCAATCTCAGAGCTTAAAGGATTTGATTCAGTTTTACTAGTGCTAAAAGCAAGATCAATTGAAACAGCCAGAACTTTTCTTGGCGCTATAGGTGAAAGGACAGATTTTCAAGGTGAAATTTTAGGTATCGATATCAACACTAACTCTCTTTTTGAAATTAAATCAGAGATTTCAGATATAAAGTCTTACTTGATTTCACTTGGGTTTAATGAAGAACCGATTGGCAAAGGTATTGATGTCACAATAGAAGATAATTATCTTGTAAGACGTATAAGAGGATGTAAGTCTGGTGAACTTCTATTATTCAATGGTCTTGTAGTTGGGAAAATTTTTAATGAAAAAGTCAAGGTATATGTCAAGGATAATAAGATTGAGCGGATACACGGAGTAGAGATAAAAAAACATGGATTAGAAAAAATAAAGGAAGTTGATATATTTTCCTTAAAGATAGATAGCACAAATGGATTTGAAACAAGAGATACGTTTATCGTAAAAAAATTAGATGGAGAAAATATTATTTTAATAAATCACAATGCATACTCAATATATAGAAATCTATCAAACTTATCCGGGGCCGTAACTGTTGGTGATGACACAACACGGATTTCAGGATATATACTGCAAAGGTTTGGGATTCCTTTGATCGGCATCGTTGATGGAGATAAAGATGGAGTCATTAAAGGAGAACATTTCCATAAAGGCTCAGTTCTTTTTGAAGTAAAAGGAGACGATATAACTGGGGAAAAAATTCAATCACATTTTTTTAGAGATAATATTTCTATAAAGTCTGATTTTCAGAAACTAAGAAATAGAATTGAAAAGTATTTGGGTAAAGAAATAATAAGAAAAATTGAATACTAAAATATTATGTAATATTTTAGCATCTTACTTGTGTTTTATTTCCTTCTTTTTCTGTTTTATAACAACAGCTGCTGATACTGTGGCCAAAATGGCACCTGCAGCAACAAATCCAATAATTTTTCTCATATACTTCACCTCCAGTGCGATAGATATCTTGAACATTATTGCTTTATAAATCTTTCGATAATATTAATTATTTTTATAAATAATGTTAATAATAATTTAAAATAGTAAATATCAATAACTAAAAACTAAATCAAAATTATTAAAATAAGAAGGGCGGTAAGAAATCAGAGAGTTTCCACTATTCTCTTGTATAGTGCATCCACTTTTACTTCAGGCTTTAATCCCAATATCTTGGAAAATTTCATGATCTGTGGTGGCTCAAGGCTTGCTCTTTCTAATAAGTCATCGTTTGCAAATATCTCTTTTGGAGTTCCATCACCAATGATTTGGCCGTTTCCCATTACAACTACTCTTTCAGATAGCTCTGATACAAGACCCATATCGTGAGTTATCAAAATAACTGTAACATTTTTCTTGTGGAGTTCTTTTACTATTTCTAAAATTCCCATAATTGATAACAAATCAAGACCTGTTGTAGGCTCATCCAAAACAAGAATTTGCGGTTCCATTACAACAACAGATGCAAGAGCCAACCTCTGTTTCTCCCCCCCAGAAAGTGACAGCGGGTGAGTATCTCGGTACTTAGAAAGCCTAGTTGTCTTTAAGACTTTATCAACTCTCGCCTCTATTTCCTCCTCTGGAAGATTGAGATTTCTAGGACCAAAAGCTATTTCGGCAAACACTGTTTCCTCAAATATCTGATTTTCAGGATTCTGGAAAAGATGGCCAACTTTTCTTGAGAGCTCTGCAATTGAAGAATTTTTGGTATCCTCTCCTAAAATGAAGACTTTGCCTTTACTAGGTCTTAAGAGCCCGTTAAAATGTTTTGCGAATGTTGTTTTTCCACTTCCATTTTGGCCTACAAGAGAAAGGAATTCACCTTTTTCTACAGATAAGTTGACGCCTTTTATTATTTCTTTTGATTCTGGATAGGTAAAATGA
>CAZUMN010000015.1:0-19938 GCA_964621955.1 uncultured Thermococci archaeon | reverse complement strand
CCAATTGATGCAACTAAAAAGAATAAAGTAATAGTTTTTCTAGGTCCCCACGAATCTGATAAAATACCTGTTGGAAGTTGCATTATAGCATATGGATAAAAATATCCGGAAGCTAATAATCCCATCAATACAGCACCGGCTTTTAAGTCATTCATCATGTCTATTGCAACAACGGCAGGAGCCACTCTGTGGAAAAAGACTAAAAGGTAACCGAAACCGATAATCAAAAAAACTAGCAAACGATAGGTCTTGAAGTCAAGTTTTGTTGATTTGGTCATCAGATCACCATTTTACATTAGTTCTTTAATTGAATTATAAAATTATCTAATTTTGCCATTACTGATAATATTAAATTAAATCATATCTATTTCTTCAAATTCGCCAAGATCTTTATTTTTCCTAACATTGTTCCAGGAAAAATATTTTCCATTCATTGCTATATACACACCATCCGGTAAAGTTTGGACAAAAGCAAGAGCACTTCCTAGATTGAACAATCCATCGGAACTTCCAAATTTGTAAGGAATCATTGCCCCAGTTAAAACTATAGTTTTGTTACTAATATTTCTGGCCAGTAATCTTGCAGTTTCTATCATTGTATCCGTGCCGTGGGTTATCAATATTCTTTCTTCTTTTGTATTTTTGCAGTTTTCAAGGATAATATTTCTATCTTCATCTGACATATCAAGGCTATCTATCATCATCAATGTTCTAATGTTCACCGATACTCTGCACCTGCCCATATTTAGCATCTCAGGCAGATGTGTATCTTTGAAAAATAGCTCTCCTTTGATCTCATTGTATTCTTTATCAAAAGTTCCTCCTGTGATGAATATCTTAATTTTCATAATATTATTCTGAGCCCAAACTTAATAAATATAATTAACGTATTATATAGTATTATTATCTTTTAATCAAATGAAGGTGTATAAATGTCAGAGAAAGAGAGGATTTTTGTTATTCATAAACATGACGCCACAAGACTTCATTTTGATTTTAGATTAGAAATTGATGGGGTATTAAAGTCTTGGGCAATACCAAAAACTCCTTCAAATGAGAAGGGAGTGAAAAGGCTTGCTGTATTTACTGAAGATCACCCATTAGACTATTCTACTTTTGAAGGAACAATTCCCGAAGGAAACTACGGCGCTGGTAAAGTTGAAATATGGGATAAAGGAACATTTGTACTTATAGAAAATGAGAAAGATAAGATTGTAATATACTTAAATGGCAATAGGCTTAATGGGAAATATTGTCTTATTAAATTCAAAGATCAAGAGAAGAACTGGATGTTATTCAAGTGCGGATGAGACGCAAAGTAAAAAATACAAATATTAGAAGAAAAACTTAAATAAGTTTTGCTATAAATATGCCAATATTCCCATTAATCCATGTATCAATGCAATAACTATGGAAATAATTGCAATTGTTCTATGTGTTTTATAGTGGCTTTTTATTTTTCCTTTAAAAACAGTAGATATCGAAACTGCAATTAAAAAAAGAATTAAAGCCATTATTCCTAAGTAGAGTATAAACGGATAGCCCAAGATAGGGTAATAAGATATTTGATTTAACATAAATTTACCTCATTAACAAATTAATTAACAATTTATAAATATTGAGTTCTCCTCGTACGTTGATCGACGAATAACCTGTTGTCCATAACTTTTTAAATAGTTCTCAAGTTCTTAATAAGCTAGATATATAGGTAAGATTGACAATAATTATTAATATTATTGCTTATCAATATCGAAATATTTATATATAAGTATTGCAATAAAATATATGGATAATGGGGGTTTATATGAGCGGATCATCTCTAAGTTGTTTTACAAAAAGTGGCTTTCTAGTGCCTTTTTGTATTTGGATAGGGTCTTTAGTATTTGTGGCAATGCTAAGGATAATCTACGGATTTTAATAAAAAAGTACTTTTCTTAAATTTATCGCACATTATATTTTTAAATAGTGTCTAAATAGTTATTTTAGGTGATGTAATGTCAAAAATAGTTGTAATTGAGACTTCTCAGGGAAAATTTGAAATTGAGTTAGACGCTGAAAAGGCACCAATCACAGTTGAAAATTTTTTAGGTTATGTGAAAGATGGTTTTTATGATGGTCTAATATTTCATAGAGTTATAGATGGATTCATGATTCAGGGTGGCGGACTAGACACAAACATGAATGAGAAAAAAACTAAATCTCCTATAAAGAATGAAGCGGCCAATGGCCTCAAGAATAAGAAATATTCAATAGCAATGGCAAGAACTAACGTAGTTGACAGTGCAACTTCTCAGTTTTTTATTAATGTAGCAGACAACTCTTTCCTTGATCATGTCAACACTACACCTCAAGGATTTGGATACGCAGTTTTTGGAAAAGTAATTAACGGAACAGAAGTAATTGATAAAATTAAAATAATGCCTACTACCTCGAAGGGATATCACGATGACGTTCCTAAAGAGCCAATTCTAATCAAAAAGATGTATCTTAAAAATTGATTTTTTTCTTTATATTATTATATTCATTCTGCGTTGCATTAACAGATTGCATAATTATAGATGTGTTCTTCTCAGCAGCAGCGATTATGTAGAGCTTAAAACAAGAATAAGAAAAAATATAAAATTAATCTAATTTTATAGTGCCGCTGCCTCTCGTGGTGTGAGGGGAATCAAGAGAATCAGAGGACCCTAAGCCCCATATTATGTTAATGGTTTGGCCTTTAGCAAACGACTTGTCATATTTGTCTTCTGTATTCATTTTACGTTTAAATTCTATAATCGTAAATTCACTAGTCTCACTACCACCTGTTTCTGTCAGATTATTTGTGCCGCCAAGTTGCTGATCAGGAGGGTGTGGTCCAAATGCACCTGTAGAATACAAATCCAAAATAGTTGGAGTTCCACGACTTAACCATCCGAATATCATGTCAGCATTATTCATAGCAAAAGTAGGCTCAAATCCTATAGAAACCCATCCTGAAGTTTGACCTTTTAAAGCCATGTAAATATATTCTTCATCGTTGGACCAATATACTGTAAATCTTTCATTTCCAAATTGCTCACTGTTTTTATATTCATTTTGTGTTATTATGCCATCTGCTTTCCATGAATTAGTCTGCGGAGTTGGTTTAGGTTCATCAATTGGCTTTTGTTCAGTGCTGGGTGTTGTATTCGGAACTTCTGTGGGTTTAGGTGTTTCAACCGGATTACTTGGAGTTTCCGTTGGTGTAGTCGGTTTTGTTTCTGTTGCGCATCCTGAAACTAACAATATAGCAATTAATGCTATCCCAAAAAAAGCGATTCTTCTCATATTATCCTTCCATTAAATTCTCTTAATACCTAGAGTTATAATATATAAAAACGTTATGACTATTATTTATAAACAGATTATTCTGAAAAGATTAGTAACAAAAAAAATGCACAGTTTGTCGCTTCACTGGGATATTTGAAGGCTCTAGTTTATTTCGACGTCTCGAAACAATCTAAATCCAAGGAGACAAAAGAAAAAAGCATGAAGCATGCCTTTTCTTTCCTTCAAACGCAATGTTTGATTAAGGATTTGACCATGACTAGAGTTTAGTTCCAAAAGATTACAGGGCTTCTATATCAGGATTTTTAGGTCTTGATATACCGGAGCTAAGTAATCATAAGGGAATTACTTCAACATTATTCTAGTGAAGTTTCGACCTGTGCAACATTAAATATGGTTCTTAGATTATTTAAAATTATCTATTATACAATATTTATAATTCTAAAAAATATATTTGTATTATTAATATATTTTAATTTTTAACATCAATTGTTTATTAACAGTCTAAACTAAATAGAAACTAATACTTAAAAATAATGAATTGATGCTAATCATTCTATTAGATATTCCTAGTCTGTTATATATGTATATATAAAATAATTAATGTAAAAAGGTTTAATAGGTTACATCATATCTTATAAAAACATAATTCTTCTCTAGTACTTCTACCCTATTTAATTTTAGATTTAGGGCATTAGTATTTCGTAACGATTTAAATAGATATTGAGACTTTTCACCAACAATAGATGGGGCAACAATCAGGCTTATCTCATCAACTAGTTTCTTTTCCAATAAAATAGAGTTTAGAGTTCCACCTGTATCAGTTAGTATTGTTTTTATATTGTGTTTAGTATATAGAGTATCAAGGGCAACAGGAAAATCAATTTGATCTTTACCCGATATAATATATTCATAATCTCTCTCTTTAAGATAATTAATATAGTCTATTGGTGAATCTGCAGATAAAAGAACTATGACTTCTTTGCAATATTCAAATCGTCGGTACATATGCATTAAGCCTTTAAGTATCCCTTTTGTATCTACTATTACCCAAAAAGGTCTATTGTCATCTATTTTCCATTCTTTTTTTCTATAATCCGATTCTTTTTCTGGAGGAATTATGCCAGAGTACATCTCTAATCCAGTCTTTGCTGTTATCGAACCAATAAGATGTGCGTCTGATTTATAGTTACCAGCGATTTGGTAGTGGAGACCTATATTACATTCAAAATTTTTTATTGAAGAATCAATGCTAATTGTATTATGAATAATAATTTTTGGCTTTTGCATAGTATCCCTAAAAGTTAGATGTGTGACATTATTTAATTCTTTTTATCGAACTTCCAATCAAATCAGAGAGATATAAATTTGAATAAATAATAATTTGAGGCGAGCTTATGGATTACATAGATAATCCTAAACTGTCAAATTATAATTTTGCCGGGGGAACACAATAAACAAAAGCGATTAGTATTCTTGAGTAGAGCATTGAATATATTTTTAAATTAATCCATAATATAATAATAGAGAATATGGAAGATTTTAAAGTTGAAAAGGATATTGAAAACATTTTACTTCCCAGTGAAGAAGTATTACACGCTGCACAACAATCAAGAGTTAAGAAGGGTGGCTCTTTCACAACTCCGGCCAAGATCTATATAACAAACTACCGAATTATTTTTAGAGATCCCAGCATTTTTGGATTAAAAAAATTTGTAAATGATTACCACTTTAAAGATATATCAAATGTCAGAATGAAAAAAGGAGTCCTCTCCACGGAAATCTATCTAAACAGCAGATTCGAATCAGATGAAGTTATCATTTCGGGAATTTCTCATGAAGATGCCGAAATTGTTGTCAGACTTATAAGAAACGGGATATATGGAAATTTTGGCCATAAAGAAGATTATGATCCCAATAATGACTTAAAATTTCCAGAAAACGTAAGCGAATATGAGGGCATTGAAGAAAATGAAGTTAAACCAGAAGATATTATATCTAATCTTGAAAGATTAAATGAATTAAGGAAACATAATGTAATCACAATAGATGAATTTAATATTATTAAAAAAAGAATAATTTATGAGAACTCAGATAAAAATACCATAAAGGACATGAAAAGTGAAGTCAAGGCAGAAGAAGAGCCAAAATATTGCAAAGATTGTGGGAATATCTTAGATTTTACAAAAGAAGGAGATTATCGTGGTGATTATGTTAAGTTTTACAAGTGTAGTTTTTGTAATAAAACATATGCAAAGAAATCTGAATAAGTGACAAAATGAATAAAAATTATGAATGTGATGTTCATGGGATACCTATGGATGAATTAGAGAAGAAACAGATTTCAAATAATCTTATCCTTAGAACTTTTAGATGTCGAGTATGCGGGAAAGAAAAAAAGTTCGTGGAATATGGTTGGACTGGGTAGAATGCTTATCTAAATTGGTATTTAGAAGATTTATGATAATTGCTTTTCACGAAATAATCTTTGTAACAGCTTTCAATGGCATCTGTGTCTTAATAGAAATATCCTTTTTGGACATTCCTAATCGATGAAATCTTTTAATTACTTCACTCATTGGTTCTGCAACTTCTATAATGAATTTGTCAGGATCATATAATCTAAAAACTCTCTGACCCCAAGACTCTTCTTTGACTGGGTGGATAATCTCGACTTTTGATGAAGATATTTTTTCCCAAATTAATTCAACATCAATTGTCTCAAAATAAAGTTCGATATTATGATTAACTTCCTTTCTTTCACTAATAATTTTGTTATCAAAAATTATTTTATTTGCACGTTTTTTCTGCCAAATTGAAAATGCTTTTTTAAATACAACATTTTCTCCAAAATCTGCTTCTACTTCAAGAGAAAAAATATTTTGATAAAATTCCCTTGAAACTTTGATATCCTCTACAAATATTACAGGCATTGAAAAGTAAATTTTATTCATGTATTCCTTAAATATAAGTGGTATTTACGATTTTTCATAGTAATACCTTTCACAAGGTAAAATTTATAAGATACGTTTTCTTATATAATAGGATGGAAAAAGAATTTAAGAGAATAATAACGCCTGTTGACGGTTCTGAATCGTCAAAGAGATCTGCAAAAAAAGCAATATATTTGGCGAAGAAAATGGATGTTGAATTAATTGCCATATATGTAGTACACGTACCCATAAGCGCTTATGTGGGCCCACCATATTCCCCCGTAATCTATACAGATGATACCGAGATAAAAGAAATAAGAAAAAAAATGAAGAAGGAAGGAGCTTTAGTACTAGGGGAAATAGAAGAAATGGCTTCTAAAGTTGGATTAACAATCACCAAAAAGATATTAGAAGGGGCTCCTGATGAAAAAATTATAAAAATATCGAAAAAAGACGATTTGATTGTTATGGGGGCAAAGGGTATATCAGCTATAGACAGGATTTTCTTAGGTAGCGTTTCCGAGAAAGTACTCCACAATGCATCGTCTTCAGTTATGGTAGTCCGATAAGAATGTTTGACAGTTGACATTCTGAGAATATATTGTTACAAAAGAAACAATATGTTTTTAAAATAGCTATCTATTCCCAGATGACTGCGCAAAAATCACCTTTTCCTAGTATTTTTTGTGCAGGCCATGTGGGGAGTGCAACCCCCACATGATTAATCTAATTAAACAAACTAGCCCAATAATTAAAATTTTAAACAAATACCATTATTTGATACTATGAAGAGTTATAGAAAAGAACTATGGTTTAACACAAGAAGTAAAGTTGAATTCATTAACATAACTTCCTTAGTTGAAGAAGCACTAGCCGAGAGTCAAATAAGAGATGGATTGTGTCTTGTAAATGCTATGCACATAACGGCTAGCGTTTTCATAAATGATGCCGAAACAGGTTTACATCAAGATTTTAAAGATTGGCTAGAAAAAAATATTCCCCATAATCCCGATATGTATAGGCATAACAGAACAGGAGAGACGAATGGTGATGCCCACATTAAGAGACAGTTTATGGGAAGGGAAGTTGTAATAGCAATTACTAGCGGAAAACTAGATTTTGGCCCATGGGAAGAGGTCTATTATGGGGAATTTGATGGTCAAAGAAAAAAGAGAGTATTGGTAAAAATAATTGGAGAATAATATTTTTTTCTAAAAAAATATCTAATTAATTTTGGAAATTAGGCTATTCTTATTCTCTGATTTTTCAGGCCCTCTTTTTTACAAAATATTTTACTCCAACACTGATCGCTATCAACAATGCAATAATGTCATCGACCCAACCTATCACTGGAATAAAATCAGGTATGAAATCAATAGGGCTTATGATATAAATTAGATTTAGGATGATGAATACTATTGCAGCTATTGACTTAGGATCCTTCAATAACGATCTGTCTTGGTTATCCATATCTTGCTCCTTTAATGATTATCTTAATATCTTATAGATCTTTACATAACCGTTGTCATATTCAAGTTCAAAGTTCTTGAGGTCAGTTTCGTATATAATAAGTCTAGCAAATAGGGTGTCCTTTAATGTTGGAGGAATCATTATGGCATTTTGTGGGGTTAGGTAAATTATCTGGGCAATTGATTGAAGGTCGTATTGTATATTCTCATATACAAAATTCTTACCTTGGGGATTTTCAACTACGAAGTTTGATACTCCATACCTTTGATTGCTCTGCTCTATATAGCAATAAGTTACTTTGTCGTCTGTTACAAGATACAATCTAGTATCGCCGCTCTCATACACATAAGTAGTAGTGTTACCGTTTTTTGAGGTGCCTCTGAAATAGAAGTAAGCAGTGCTGAAGACATCTCTCTGTATTACAGAATTTAAGACTCCAGTCTTGATAAGAAGACTTTGGTCTACTATTACATGTTTCATTGTAAATCTATTGCCTGTTTGTGCATAGGCAGCTTCTTCCATTGAAAGTAATCTTTGCAGTGCAGTTGAATCTGACGAAGCAAGTAATTCTGAATAGCCGCTTATCCAAGGACCCATTCCTGTTCTCATTCCATCGGATATAGTTCTTCTATTTCCTACTGTTTGTATCCAGTATCCATAATCCCACCAGTTGCAAACAACTTCATCTTGAGGTGTATTGCCATCTAGCCAGAGCAATGCTGTAAGCCAGTTATCTGTAAGATGCGGAACTAGACTAGTCTTATAGTCATTTGAGTTGTAAACAGAAATACCACTAAATGCGATAAGCACTATAGTAGCCAAAGCCAATGCTTTTTTTGAATCAAGATATTTTTGGGAAAATTCATATATTCCAATTATTCCCAAAGCTGCAAACATTGCCAGAGGAATTGCGAAGAAAAAGGCATTCCTTAACATCTGATAAGCCATAAAAGCAGTAAATAAAAATGACCCTAAAAAGAAAAGATTTTCATTTGGTGACATTTTATTCTTGATTTGGTAAATAACGTATATAACTCCAATCACGGCCAGTATTGGGAATACGTAGAACTTGTCAATAACGTCTATAAATGTCATAGCCTGCCCCTGGCCAGATATCCCATGTACGTCAGAAAGTAGTAAGAAAGATAATATGTTGTACCCAAGGACAAAATATGCTGCCGCCAATAAAAGAACGGACCATGCTAACAAGGCCACAAGGTAGTAAGTTTTGTTTTTAACAAAGGCTCTTGTCAAATGCATCAATGCTCCGAATGCAAGCCCCATAAGAGAAAGTTCTATCCTGAGGGGATCATTTTGGTAGGGAGGTAATAAAACTAGAGATAATACTAGGCCTATAATCCCAGATAGGAGTAGTATCCATGTTGACAAATCTCCCATCAATCTGTCTCTTAAAGATAAAGCTTTCTTTTTTTCTTCAATTGCAACAAGTGGCTGTAGAATCACGTACATACCTATTATTATCGGTATAAAGAAAAAGTTCCCATATGAGTTTGCATAAAGATATATTGAGAGAACAGATAGAATACCGTAAATAGCCATAAATTTGATATTTTTTTCTCGGATAATCAATACTGCAAGTAAGAGGCATATCAAGAAGAAAGGAGCACCAAGAGTGTCTTTTTCCATAAATCCACCTGTAGTTCTGTAAATAAAAGCAGGCATAATTGCCAAGAAGAATGCCGATATCACAGCGAGATATTTGTTCTTCCAAACAAAAAGCACTATAAAAAATGTAATCACCGAGCTAATGAGGCCTAAAACAATAGGTAGTCCCATATGTACTTGCAAGAGGTCAATCCCAGTAATTCTTGAAATAAAAGAGGTCAAAATTGGAACTCCTTGAACATCTTCTTCCAAGAAATATCTGACTACAGTCGGTGTCATTGGGTCTATCTTGGGCAAACCTCCAGTAAGATAATAAGAAGCTTCTCTTAGGAAGTAATAGGTATCATAACTCATCATTATGCCAAATCTTAATGACCAACTTCTAAGATATGCACCAATAACGAGAGAAAAAGTCAAGAATAATCCTATTATATAATTTTCATAAGGTAATTTAATCTTTTGTTCAACATCTTTCTTTTTTGGAGATTTCCGTTTTGCCATGAAAATTATTAATATGATTATTTTATATATTTATCTAAATGATTAAAAAAACATTTATATACTTTTAAGTTTAATCATATGCATGCCAACAATAGTACATTTTGATCTACCTGTCGATGATATCGATAGGGCTAAGAAATTTTATAAAGAGATTTTTGGGTGGAAAATTGAAAGAATGCCTGGAGAAATTGAGTACTATGGAATTTCGACTGTTGATGAAAATGGAAAAGAAGGAATAAGTGGGGGCATGGGGAAGAGGGGAGATCCAAGCCAAAGAATTACAAACTATTTTGGCGTATCATCTATAGATACTTATTCTAAAAAAATAGAAAAGCTTGGTGGGAAAATAATAATGCCAAAAACAAAAATACCTGGATATGGGTATCTCGCAATATGTTTAGATACTGAAAACAATGTATTTGGGCTATGGGAACCTAAATAATCTATTGAGATTAATCTACATAAACACTGATTTTTTCAATATCCATTGTATAGTTGTAACCTGCTCTGTTTAAAGCTTCCTTAGAGCGTAAAAGCCATGAGCCAAAAGATCTAACTTCTTGATAATCAGGGTCTAGAGATATAACATTTGTATATCCAATTTCTTTAGATGCAGGCATAAGTATATTTTTAGCAGACCAGTAATCAAGGGCAATTGGGTCGGCACTTGCTGCAATTATTTTTGATTGATATGCTTTATTGTAGGATGTACTAGGCCCTCCTTTAGGTATCGCATTAATCCAAATTGCATCAATAATATTTAGAGTAGGCACCCTTGTTTCGGATATTTGCGTTCCCATGCCCCCGCTACCAACGCTATTATGAGCATTATGGTTTGTTAACTTATCAGAAACAACTCCCATGTAGTGCTTAACACTAGCTGTTACCCCATAAGTTCCGTGGGACTTTAGGACTGGGACATTAATAACTTTAAGTCTATTTGAATCATACTCATTCTTAGTTTGATCCCAAACTCCATACTTGAAACTAATATATGTTCCGTCTTTAGTTTTGAATTTTGGGTATGAAACTATTATGCCAGTATATAGGTCTGGAGTTTTGTATACAATATATCCATCTTTATAGTCCTCTTCTAGATATTCTTTAACTTCGTTTTCAGTAATATTGTCCCATAGAAAAGTTGAAACTTTGTATTTGCTAGTAAACTGATCCACAACTTTCTGCATTGATTGGGAAGTATCTTCGGCATTATTGTATCGCCAGTTTAGCGACCCTCCCCTCATACCAGAGCCAAATTGCGATTGACCGTTGTCACAGACAATTATTTCGCCATTGAATCCTTCAGGGTGTTCAGTTATTACTTGTATAAGGGATTTAACTAAATCAGTATTAGTTCCACCGCGTTCATTCCATTGGGAGTTAACTTTGATAAGTATGATGTCATCAGATGAAATAAGACCATTGTTATTATTTGTTTTATAGAAAGGCTGATTATTTTTTTCCATAAGCTCTATTAATTTTTTTGTTCCGGTATAGTCTCCAACAGTATTTTGAATAACAAAAATCTTTGAAGTTGGATTTGGAACTATATTATTTTTAATTCCTAGATCATCTTCTATCAAGTCAATTTCTCCAGGTTTATTGTTTAAGTTATTTAAATTCCATATAATTAATCCTATAACTATAACTGCCACTAAACTAAGAATCTTCTTTTTTGATTTAAATAAATCTTCAATATTTAATTTAAGCCCAAAAATAGGGAATAGGAATAAGCCTATTGAATAAAAAGTATAAGTTGCTGCAGCTCTCTGGCATGGATAAACAATTCTAGAGGGTTTAGTGCCGGACCTTACTAAAAGCCACAAAAAAGTAAGAAATCCAGCAAATATGGAACTTTTAATTAAAGTTTGAGATTTATTATTTTTACACATATGTGGATGTTTTTTTGATGCCACAGTTTAGTAGATGATATCTCAATTATTAAAGTTTTGTCAATATTATGGCAGTTTAACCAAAAAAGATAAATAGTTTAAGATTTTAAAATTATGCGACTACAATAGTAGTCGCTATCTGGATAGTGATAAAATATGAATAAATTAATGTCTATTCTTTTAGCTATGATTATTGGAATATCTAGCGTTTCTATTGTTACCTCGGGAACGGTAGCTTCTCTGTGTTTTCCTCCTTCAACATGTCAGCAATGCGCACACGATTTCTGTGCATGTAGAAATATCCCAGGTTTTTGCTGGTGTCACAATTACTGTGGCGAGTCTTGCAATGGGCAAATAGGTGAAGGATGCTATGTGCCAAATAATGGGTATGAGCCTGTAGTTCCTGGTTCATTAAATCAAGAATGCCAAGCATGTCTTGACAACTGCTGTGAAGTTGAGTCATTTCAGTATTGTCAGCAAGAGTGGTTCCACCCTTACTGGATGGAGATTTATAATGACAATGTAAAGGGCTGCTATGCAAGAGACTTACTGTGTGTTAATGATTTAATTCAAAATCACTTGTGCCCCGAATCATGTTATGACTATGAAAAACAGGAATTTGACGATGAGTGCTGTGAAAGTTCCTATTGCTACTTGTACGGAGAGCCAAGTACTTACTCATATGGTGATAGAAATGGTAATTCATTGACTATAAATGTTCCGTCTTGTACAAACTCTCGTACATTCTTTAAGAATCCTCCACCTTGTGGGTACTTAAATAGTAATTTTCTAAATAGTGAACAGATACAAATTAATGGACATCGCGGAGTATCGTGTTGTTTTGACATGAGAAATTGCACTGCAAATACTTTTGAATGTTCAACACCATGTAGTGGATATGAATTACCTCCAAACTACAGTTGTAATATGAACGAGATTGTGATTTTGGGAATTGAAGGGGTTAGCGGAGAAATATTAATTAATGGTTTGTCTTATCAATTCTCAGAATGCCCGACACTGGATAATGGCTGTCAACATATGGTGGTCTGGTATAACGGGCAGAAGCCCTTTAGTGCAGTACCTGGAATAGTTTTTGTAAACCAAGGAGTTCCACGAACAATTACTATCGGTGGTACAGGAATTATTACCTTCTATGTAGAGCAGAAATGCTGCTACGATTGCAAACAAAAGCCATCTTTGCCCTCTTCAATTCTCTACCCAAAAGTTGACATTGAAACACTTTCAATTGCAGGAGGCCCAACAGTCATTAAAGACGGTAAAATACTATCTTCGCTGACAATATCTCCTGGAATCCAGCAAGCCATGATACAAGTTGAGAACAGAGGATTCTTCACACAGAATGATTCAAGGGTCAGATTTGAAGGTCTGCCTGCAGGTGTTACAGTATCAGTCCAACCAGATACCCAAAAGATAACTGCCCACAATATAGGAACATATTCTGCCATCTTTACAGTAGGTCCAAATGTTCCATCAGGCACGTACAAAGTGACAATGATAGCATATTCTCCAAATGGGGTATTCGATACAATCACAATAGACTTTGTTGTTCCATAAATATATTTTATTTTTTATTTATTTTATTATGGAGCGATTAATCCAAAGAATTAAAAACTCGTGATTTAATATCAACTGGGGATTAGCAAATGCCATTACTACCAACAAATGAAACAGAAGAAAAGGATACTAAATCAACTACTAAGTCTGAAAATTTAAGGGATTTTCACCTTAAATTGAAACTATTGCCTTCAAATGACATAGACGAAACTAAACTTGAATTTAGTAGATCTAAGAATATACAATTTATTTTAATGATTATATTATTTGTTATTCTACTCTACTTCCTTCATTTAAATAGACAGGGGATCTCAATCTTTTCTCTGTTATAATTAATTTTTTGAGTATACTAATACAGTTTTACCGTTACCATCAATCAACTTTAGTTTGTTGCCTTCAATTTTATAAGTTTTAACTGATTCTAGTCTCATAAAGTATGTTTGCTCTTGTTCCATTATACCTTGGTTAGAACAGTACATCTTTGTAGCGCCAATTAGTCCAAATGACATAGAGTTCTTTTCTACTGCATATGTGGCAAAAAAGCTGTTGCAACCAGAAGATCCAGATATTCGCCCATCTTTAAATTCAAGTGTCAGATTTGTGCTTGATACCGGACTAACAAGGTGATCTATATTACTCAAATAGGTATCCATCTTCCACGATGTTCCTTCGAAATTTGGCGCATTCGGACTAGTACAGCCCACAACTAAGATTAAGAATAATAGTATTATTTCAAATGATAATATTTTTTGTTTCATTTTTATTTCCCCCTTTTATTATCATTATTATTTTTATCTTTCTATATATAATCCTATCTCTAGGACATATCTGTAATTTTTCTTACCTCCATTCTTGTCTTTCTAATAGTTACCTATTTAAGGACAAAATATAATAGAAATTGTTGATATGACCAGTAAGGAAGATTATAATAAATTACTTCTTTTTTTATATAAAGAATTAATTAAAGAAAAAAAAGATGGAATTAGCCCAAAGAATGTTGTTCAAGAGTTTGAGGACTGGTCACCTGAAAGAATAAATAATTCTTATGTGTATTTAAGAGATAATCATTACTTAAAATTTATTTCATTACCTTCAAATTACAATGGCGTATTTGATTTTTGGATTCAAGGTCTTTATCCCTATGCAATTAAGCTTGTAGAGGATGAATTAGAAAATAAAAAACAGGAAAAATTACGAGAAATATTCAGTGAAAATCCGTGGGAACCTATAAAGTTAATAAAAAAAGACGAAAATAAAACTCTATTTTTGGATGGGTCTATAGGTAAAGATGTAATTTACATAGCGGATACTAATATAGTGGTAAATAAGGGGAATATTATTGAGAGAAATCTAGAAGATGGAGAACCTGAACGCTATATAGTCTTAGACAAAGGGTTAACAAGTGAAAATGATGGGATTCCAAGCCATTATGAGGTAAAAGTAAAAAAAGAGTAAGATATTCAATACCTTTAATATTTAATTTTAAAATATTTCTTTCACTCTCCCAACTTCTCCAGTTGTAAGACGAACTTTAATTCCGTGGGGATGCGTCTGAGAATTAGTAAGTATATCTTTGACAACACCATTTGTTAGTTTTCCAGAACGCTGGTCTTGTTTCAATACAATAGATACTTTCACACCCGGTTTAATATTACTTCTGTTATTTCCATTCATAATCTTATCACCGATTAAAATGAGGATATATATTTGGGATATATGTCCCTCTTATAAAATTAATCAAAATAAAAATATTATAAATATTAGTTGACCTTATTCTCATAGGTGTCAGATAATATCTGTTTTATCATTGGTACATAGCCATGCCAGAAGAATCCTTTGTTTTCAAACTCGTCTTGATTTGATGATGTCCATTTATTAAAAAGATCGTACCCCTTTATCCAGTATATATATGGGATAGTATCGATATCTATAAAATCACCTGCAAAATAATATGAAGTATAATCTCCGCTAGTTGAATAAATAACGGCAGGAAAACTCAGTGGTATTTCTTTCTCTTCAAGTTTTTGTCTTCCACTATCTGTGAGGTCAAGCATAAAAGATGAATATACAACTGCCCCCTCCTTTGGCTTAACTATGTCAAACCAATAATTGTATCTAATATCCTCATTTATCCCAAAATATTTTTTGCCCTCTTCAGTATATCTCATAATGCATCCTTTTGAGGTAATATCTTTCTTTTCTTCTAAAACAACAATATGGTCATTTTCATCTGCAAAAACTAAACCAGGTCCGGAGAAGTTCCAGACTGCCCTATTTTGAGCTTCCCAGTTGTTTACTGCCCATACAGGAACTTCAACTCCCTCTGAGAGATCATAGAAATATCTACCGATCCATCCTGACCACTCAACTTTTAATATTTCATACAATTTTAATTTGGTATCCTGTTCTGTCGGGCTTCCAAAGGTATTGAACTCTGCTATAAGTGTCACATTATCATTTAGATAGCTTTGAATAGCAGCTAAATCATCTTCGTACATGCCACCATAAATCAATTTTGAGCGAGTTCCTTCTATATTTTCTTCATAGAACTCTTTCTCGTATACGCCATAACTATCTGCAATGTATATCAGGTCAATATTTTCTAGATTCAATGGAATTTTTTTTATTTCATATTTTTTATCGTCCAATGGAATAAATCCAAAGTAATCTATTTTCTTATCATAGTTTTTACCTTCTAATATATATTTTTCATTATTTAAAATCCAGAACAATCCCTTGTGCTCCCTATATTTTGTATCCGGAACAGTGTTGTCAAGAACTAGGACATTAAGTTCTTTGTTTTCTTCTGAAATCCACAGCAATACCGGGGAGAAAATAATAAGCAAAAATAACAAAAAAACTAAAACTGGGACGATTTTAACTTTAATATCTTCATCTAACGAATTCTTTCTATTAATAATTACCACTCCATAGCTTTTTTTCTAAAATAATCATAGTATCCTTTAAGTCTTACAACTCCATATATGCTGCGGTATATCACAACAATTAAAGGTGCCAATAAAATATTAGGTAAATCTCTTTTAATAGTAGGCTGAGATAAAATGGCAACAACTGAAATTAATTCAATAAAAAGATATATGCCAAGGTTCATAATCAAGACCCTTAGATATACTTCAAATACATTGAAAAATTGGTCAAAACCCTTCCAAATAAAAACTACGAAGAATAGTGCTATAAAATATATAAGTCTAATAATAAGAAGAAAAACGTCAGAAAAAAACATACCTGGTGCTGCTATAACTCCGGCTAGGCCAAAATAAGGATTAAAAAATATATTCTTATGTTTGATAAATGTATCAATCTCTCCCCTTGACCACCTTATTCGTTGTCTAATCCACGATCTCCATGTGCTTGGGGCAATTGTCCAAGCAAGGGCGTTTGGGGCATATTCTATTCTTTGTCTTTTTTTAACTTTAAGAGAAAGATCAAAATCCTCTGTGATTGAGCTTCTATCATAGCTCCCAACTGTTTTGATATATTCTTTCTTATATGCCCCAAAACATCCGGGAACAATTAGTATGGTACCTAACAAAGCTTGTATTCTTTTTCCTAATTGCATTGAAAAAGTATATTCGTACTCCTGAAATCTTTCAAGTAAGTTTTTCATATTCTTTACTTTCACGTTTCCTGCAACTGCCATTACTCTGTCATCTCCAAATGGCCTAGTTATCTCATAAAGAGAAGTAACGTCTAATCTTGTGTCAGCATCCAAGCTGATAATAATGTCATTTTTTGCCATTGCTATCCCATAGTTCAAAGGGCTAGATTTGAATCCGCTCTTACCGGTTTTTCTGTAAAGTTTAATTAGTCCTTTTTTAGCATATGGCAATGCTTTTTGATAGGTCTTATCAGTTGATGCATCGTCAACTACGATAATCTCTTTTTTTTCATCGGGATAACGTGACTCTAGGTAAGATAATATGGATCCTTCGATGCAGTCTTCTTCATTATGGGCAGGAATAATTATCGATATCGAAGGATAAGTTTTACATTCTATTTTATTATCTAATGATTTTAACCTTGAGATTATCAAGAGAACTATTTTAATGACACTCCATATAAGGTCAACAAATATGGCAAAAAGGCAGAGCAATATACCTGTGATTATAGAAAATCCAAAAAGTCCAAAGTACCATCCTAGAATTTCTTGAATCATTTAGAGAGACCTCAACCTACATTATTTTATTATTAATTTTTGAATGAGTAGAGATTTTTCCAAATATTTGATTCAAGGTATCCTTTAATTTTTCTGTTTCAATAGCCTGAATTTTATATTTTTCACTTAGTAATTTTGAATCATTCGACAAAAACGGATGTGCTATAAAATAGAAAGTCTTATTGGGATCTTTATTTCTCTCATAGTACTCTTTAAGTTTTTCTGTAAAAATTCCTGTTTTGTCAATTCCAACATCTGCAAAAAATATTGGCGGATTATCTTCTTTTGTCAAGACTGGATCTTTTTGGAATACAAGAACATCATATTTGTGCTCCTTGCCATTATCTGTAATTCCCACATTCTGGGCAAAGAACAATCCTTTTTCTTCAGTGATTTTCTTTATATTATTAATAACTTCTAACTTTGTGCTAATCTGTCCCAAACGTTCTTTATTTGGAATTATTCTTTTTTCAAATTCCCACTCAGTTTGATTAACTGAAGAAGCACTTCCGCATGAGTTACAAACTAGATTAAGGTTTCCATCACCAAAAAATTCTCCGCATTTTCTGCAATGTATCCAGTTTCCCACCTTTCGATAATCTTCCCCTATTTGTCTTAGATTTTCATCACACTTGGGGCAAGTAAGATTTATTCCCTTCTCAAATAGGGAATACATATCGACATGCCCACACGAATAATGTTCAATTACATCTCCCTTTTCTAAATAATCTGATGCGCATACTGGGCACTTAACAATAACTCTGTAGTCGTATGAGGAACATATGGGGCATTTAAAGACAACTGGTGATTTTTCTTCTTTTCTCAAATAATCATATTTTGATAATATGTCAATTTTTTTTGTCAGTTCTTCGATTTCTGGAAGTCTATCCTCATCTTTTCTGAGAACAGTATGGGAATATTCTTTAACTTCTTCCAAAGAAATTAAAGCATTAACTAAAGTGCCCGCATTATCTGAACTTAATAATCTCTCTAAACTAAGATCAGGCTCCTTTTTAGCTTCAACTTCCTTAATAGCAGAATAAATAGTGTTTCTTATGTTTTCATTATCCCAAGGTTTTTCAATGTAATTGTGAACAGCTGCTTTATTAATAGCTTCTCTTGCTATCTCAAGGTCGGAGTAACCAGTTATAAGTATTCTTACAGTATCTGGATTCATTTCTTTAATTTTAGTTAGAATCTCTACCCCACTCATTTTTGGCATCTTATAGTCGGATATAACTATATCAAAATTCTGATTTTTTGCGATATCCATGGCTTTCAAAGGGCTATCTACTAAAAAAATATCACTCTTAAATTGTTTTGATCTTTCTAAAGTTTTTTTTAGCGCATCAAGAACCATTATTTCATCGTCAATAATCAAAATCTTATATATTTTTTCTGACAAGAAATACCCCCCATATAAATAGATTTTCAAATATAAATATCTTTGCCTTTATTTGATAATTAATAGGCTTAAATTAATCCGTTGTTTCAATGGGGAGAGATATAGTTACTTTAGTTCCTTTTCCTTCTTCACTTTCAATTTTAATATTGCCTTTATGGTCTTTAATTATTTGATAACTAACGCTTAGACCAAGTCCGGTACCATTCTCCTTAGTTGTAAAAAAAGGGTCAAATATCCTGTTCAGTTTCTCCTTTGGGATGCCTACTCCCTCGTCTGCCACTTGTATGTAAACTAAGTTAGAATCATGCCATGTCTTGATTCTTATCTCGCCAACATCCATCGATTCGGAAGCATTGAGCAAGACATTTAAAAAAACCTGATTTATTTGGCCCATATTACAATCTACTTTAGGGATATCTCCGTATTCAGTGATAACGTTAATTCTATTTTTTATTCGATTATGAAGAATAACAAGGGTGTCTTTCATGCCCTGATTAATATCTTCAAAATTCTTTTCTTCAGTGGGTTTGGCAAATCTTTTTAGGGTAGTTGTTATTGTGGCTATCCTTTTTATACCATCTGATACAGTATCAATTGATTTTTCGAGTTCTTCAAATTTATTTGTTTTTATCCCTTTCCTTATGCTATTATTTTTTAACTCAATTATATCTTCTTTTACAATTTCTGTAATTGCTTTTATGTAAGACAATGGATTGTTAATCTCATGGGCTATGCCAGCTACCAATAACCCTAACGATATCATCTTCTCAGATTGTATTAATTCTTGGGTCTGTCTTTTGACTTCTTCTTCCAATTTAGTGGTGTACTTTATTAGTTCCTCTTGCATCTCTTTTTCTTCAATAATGTTTTCAAGCCTTTCAGCTATTTCATCTATCAGATGTATTTCTTCATCCATAAAAGGTCCATTATTAATATTTGGCTTTTCCTCAAGATAGCATATTTCTAATTTGCCAACTGGCTCTTTTTTTATTAGAAGATCTCTACTTCTTTTCCATTTTGTATCTTTAAAATTATTTGTTTTGTATTCTT
>CAZUMN010000014.1:0-22677 GCA_964621955.1 uncultured Thermococci archaeon | reverse complement strand
AAGTGGACTGGGTGGGATTTGAACCCACGGCCTCTCCCATGCCAAGGGAGTGCGCTTCCACTGCGCTACCAGCCCTAAAGTTAATCATTATAGTTTAATTTATAAAATTAATGGAGTGTAATTATCTAGAAATAAGAAGTGTAAACCCAATTATTAGTTCTTGTTAAGCTCTCGTCCCATCTTTATGAGCTTCAATACCTTGTAAACACTTTCTTCAGAAGGAGAAACGATGAAGTCATCAGAGGCAACAACACGATCTAGACCTAAAATGTCTATCGCCTTCCTTATTTCGGCGGCAGTTGGGGATTCATCGTTAGAAACTTTTGACCAGTAGTTTTCAAGGTCAAAAATATTAAGAATCTTTGCTTCAAGGTCTTTGTACCTTATCTCTAACTCTGAGATTCTATCCTCTTTTGATTTTAATTCCTTCTTAATTTCAGAGCTCTCAAGTTCTATTTCATTCTTCTCAACATTTAACCTGTCGATATCCTCTTCAAGTTTGTTAATTAGTTCTTTTTCATTTTCGATGCCATTTAAGGTCTGTTCAAAATTCTTTGTTTTCTTTTTTAAATCATCATTTTCATTCTTTAATGAAAAAATATTCTTCTCAAGAGAGCGTACTGATTTTTCCTTTTCTAGCAGCGTATCAATGGATTTAAGTGATTTTAAGCCAATTCTGACAAGGCTATTTTTAATTTCCTTTGATACCAAAAAAAGATCGGCGTGTTCGAGGTCACGTCCTTTAGGAAACTTCACTCTTTCAATTATGATTTCTTTCCCTTTAAGTTCTTCAAATAGCCTTTCGGCGAGTTCCCTACCTGATCTATCTGCATCTGTTGCAATTAAAACAATATCTGCACCAACAATTGATCTTTTAGCAATATCAATGTTGGTAGTAGGAATTATAGAAGAAATTGTAACTCCAAATTCAGAACCTAAGGCTAAATCTTGTATAGCCTTTGACAAGGTCTCAACATCAGAAACTCCTTCGACTATAATTCTTGTGTCAATCATTTCCTCTTACACCAATTGTAGCTTCTCATCTTTGCAGATTTACCAAAGCCACATGATGCACAGATACCATGAGAAGCATGATACGAATGATTTCCACACCTTCTGCATCTCACATGTGTTTTATTGTTCCTCTTACCGTAGGAAGGTGTTCCTTTACTCATATTAATCCTCCAAACTTGGTGAAATTAAAACAACGTTGTCTCCCCTTACAACTACATGTCCTAACTTTCTTACTGATTCTCCGTTCTGAAGTTCTTCGGCAGACTCCATTACAAGATTCATATGAATGTCATAACCTTTAAGAGTTCCTCTGAACTCTCTACCGCCTTTAAGCTCTACTAGGACATTGGAATCCAAAGCTCTGTGTATGATGTCGAGTGGTCTTTGAGCCAATATATCACCTATTATGGAATCAGAATAAAATAGTATTTAAAGTTAACGGCACAATATTCCAAAAATGATATCCCTATAAACTTAAATACATAATAAAGGCATATAATACTTATATGAAGAAAAAACCCGTCCATGACCTAAAAAAAGGAGAAATAAAAGACGTTTTAAACTCTATTCGAAATCTTTTCGGAGATACTATTTTGCAGAGCATTGACAGCAAATCCTCATTTAAGATATCAAATCTAGACGAAAACGTCGATATAATTTATGTAAACGATGCTCCATCTTTCCTGAAATTGAAGGATAATTTCATCCCCTCTCTAAAACTCCTAATTTCTCTGAAAAAAGACGAGATACCAAGAAGAATAGTCATTGATATGGGGGCTGTCCCATTCATCTCAAAAGGTGCCGATGTCATGAGGCCAGGAATTAAAGAAGTAGGCAGTCAGATCGAAAAAGACGGACCTGTAATAATTATAGATGAAAAGCATGGAAAGCCGATTGCCGTTGGCATTGCAATGTATTCTTCCGAAGAGATATCTTCGATGAAAGAAGGAAAAGTAATCAAAACTCTTCACTACATCGGGGATAAAATATGGCAGGGGCTTTGATCACTTCACAGTCACAGACTTTGCAAGATTTCTTGGTTTATCTATTGGAAGGCCTTTTTTCCTTGCAATATAATATGTGAGTAGCTGGCCTATCACAACAGATAGAATGGCAAACTTACCATCATTTATGGTAATATTCATCTTAAAGTCTGAGTCCATCATGTTGGCAATTGTTATTACCCTTGCCCCTCGCGCCTCAACTTCCTTGGCGTTTGAGTACATATCAAAATCCTTTCCCGGAATCAATGCTATAACTGGAGTACCTGGTTCTATCAAGGCAATGGTACCGTGCTTTAGTTCTCCCCCCATCATACCTTCAGCATGTATGTAGGATATCTCCTTTAGCTTCAACGCCATTTCTCTTGAAGGTGGGTAGGAGAGACCTCTCCCGATTATGTATATGTCCTTTTTCTCATAAAGTTCATCGGCCATGCTCTTAATGCATTCTTCATTTTCCTTTATTACGTAGTCAATTTTCCCAGGTATTGTTTTCATGTTAACAGAAAATCCTAATAGAGATGATAGGTATAAGAGCGCAATAACCTGATTTGTAAATGTCTTTGTAGCAGCCACGCATATCTCTGGCCCTGCATGAATTTCAAGAGAGATATCTGACATCCTCTGTAGAGTTGAGTGTGGGACATTTACAAGGGATACTATCTTCGCCCCTCTTTCTCTTGCCCACTTTGTTGCCGCTACAACATCCATAGTTTCACCACTTTGGGATATTGCTATAAAGAGGGTATCTTTGTCCACAAGCATAAAATTTTGGAACTCACTTGCAATTAGCGTGTGAGCATTTATTCCGGTCCTGTTAAGGAAGTATATGCCCAGAAGGGAAGCATAATAGGAACTTCCAGCGGCCGTAAAAACTACCCTTTTTGAGTTTTTTACAAGATTAGCAATCTTGGTGATCTTATCATGCTGCTCGCCGTCAAGAGAGCTGATAAGTCTCTGAGATGATATTGGTTGCTCGTGGATCTCCTTTATCATGTAATGTGGGTAGCTTTGAACAGACTCCTCTTGGGATATTGCCCAGGTGAACTCGTAAATTCCTTTTTTGATTTCTTTACCCTCACTATCATAAAAAGTGTAATTATTTGGATCAATTACGGCAAACTCTTTGTCTTCAAAGAATATTGCCTTGTTTGTGGTATCCGAGAATGCATATATGTCAGATGCTAGATAAAATTTGTCTTTAGCAAGACCTAACACAAGTGGTGAATCTTTCTTTATCGCATAAATCCTGTTTTTATCTTTTTCAATGATAAGTATAGCATATGTACCTTCAATCCTTTTGATGAAACTCTTAATTGCTTCAAACATATCCTTTGATTTTAGCTCTTCTTCAAGGAAATGTGAGATAACTTCTGAATCAGTCTCTGTGATAAAAACATGACCTTTTGCAACAAGCTCTTTTTTTAACTCTTGATAATTCTCAATAATACCATTATGAACAGTAAATATATTTTTTCTACAGTCCCAGTGGGGGTGGGAATTAATTTTTGTAACTCCGCCATGTGTTGCCCATCTTGTGTGGGAAATTGCACATGACGTGTTTGAATCCTTTATAGTATCCAAGAATTGTGATATCTCGCCTACATCCTTTTCTATATTTCCCTGGACATCAGCGTATCCTACTGAATCATAACCCCTGTACTCGAGTCTCTTTAAGGACTTCAAGAGGTCATTTTTTATCGATATTTTGCCATCGGTGATAATTCCAACGATTCCGCACATGAAACCACACTAATCTTGCCTTTACTATCTATTTTAAAGTTTCGGGTGAAACACTTATTTCTTGATAATAACATACATGAATAATCCCAGATAATTCAAAAATGAAGCTTAATTAGGCTTCTTTCAATTTCTAGCGCCATCTTATGCCATAAAACCTTTTAAATATACATATTCCATAATTTTCAATGAATGAGCATCTAAAAGCAATGATTGACGATAAAACATTCAATGAAAAGATAGAAGAGGTAAAGGAGACCCATATCTCTTATATCTTTCTTACTAAAAACTTTGCATATAAGATAAAAAAAGATGCAATGTTTTCGTTTCTTGATTATTCAACTCTTGAGAAGAGAGAGTTCTACTGCAAAGAGGAGTTTAGAATAAACAAGCTATTATGCCCCGATATGTATCTGAATGTTTTGCCAATGATAAAAGAGGGCAATGGCCTGATACTTTCAGATTCTGGATTGCCTCTCGATTACACTATTGTAATGAAAAGAATACCTGAAAAATACATAATGAGAACTCTAATTGAAAAAAACAAGATTAAGAAAGAGATCCTTGAAGAAATAGCCTTGAAGATACTCTTATTCCATAAAATGGCAAGAGTCGATTATAATGGAAAATATGGCTCACTAGCGAACGTTAAAAAAAATGTCATGGATAATTTTAAGGACCTCGAATGTTTCATCGGTGATCTATTTTCAAGTAACGAATTCAATACCCTTATCGGGAAAAACCTTGAGTTCATGAACAAAAACAGTGCTCTTTTTGAGAAAAGAGTCAAGAAAGGAAGGGTCCTAGAAACACATGGCGACCTTCATTCTGGAAATATATTTGTGACGCCAAAAGACACCTATATCTTTGACGCCATAGAATTTAATCCAGGGATTAATACAACTGACGTAGCTGCTGAAATAGCTTTCTTGTGTATGGATCTAGAGTTTCTTGGAAGGGATGATCTTTCAAAAACCTTTTCAGATAAATATATCTTGGAAAGTAATGATAAGGAAATCCAAAAGCTCCTTTCATTTTACAAAGGGTACAGGGCATGTGTCAGGGCAAAGGTAAATGGCTATCAAGCATCTGCAGATAGCACTGCTAAAGAACTTACAAAAAAATACTTTTATTTGGCCTTAAAATATGCGGAGGAGTTGTGATGGAGATAAATGAGATTGCAACTAAGATCAATTCAAATCTTAACAAACAGGAAATGCTAGATTTTTTATTTAGTCTTATTGAAACTGAAACTGTAAATCCTCCTGGAAATGAATACCTTTTACATGACATAATCATGAAATGTATGAGGGAGATAGGCGCTGAAGTTCAGATAATTTCAAAGGATGAAAAAAGGCCAAATTACGTTGGAAGAATAGGTAATGGAGAACCATCTGTTGCAATAATCTCTCACATGGACGTCGTGCCACCCGGAGAAGGATGGACACATCACCCATTTCAACCATATGAAAATGAAGGTAAGATTTACGGCAGAGGGGCCCTTGATAACAAAGGATGCCTTGCAGCATCATGGGCCGGGATAAAAGCATTGCTCAAAAGTGGATTAAAGTTCAAAGGAACAATCTATTTCTGTGCAGTTTCTGATGAAGAGATGGGGTCCGATTACGGTGTTGAATATATAGTAGAGAAGGGGTTTAAGCCTGACTACGCAATTGTTCCAGATAGTGGCTCAATAGATAAAGCAATTATTGGAGAGAAGGGTGCAGCCTGGTTTGACCTTGAAAGTTTTGGTAAGCAATCTCATGGTTCAACACCTGAATTAGGAATAAATGCCATAATCAAAGTATCCAAATTAATCTCTAATTTTGAAAAATTTGATTTCAATCTTAAATACGATCCTAGATTCACTCCACCAACAATTAATGTGGGTATGGTATCTGGAGGAAATGCACCGAATATAGTGGCTTCACGATGCAAAGTTACACTTGATATAAGATACCCCGTCGGAATAACTGAGGGCATGATCCTAAAAAGAATGTCTGACGAGATAGATGTTTTAAAAAAGGAAGATAAAGAGGTAGACATAAGATTAGGTGAAGTCACAACAAGGCACTACCCCCACATAATAGAAAATAATAGCAAATTAATAGATGCTTTTAAGGACACTGCAAAGGAGATTGGCATGCCAATGGAATTTGAAACATCTGCTGGCATAACAGTTGCAAAGATACTGAACTTAAACGGAATACCTGCAATTGCCCATTCACCGGATTCTGATAAAACTTGGCATATTTCAGACGAATATGTAAAAATAGAAAATTTAGAAAAGTGCGCAGTTTTATGGGCATCAGTTATCTATGAATTGGTGAGATAACTATCTGCTGGCGTAATACTTATCCAGGTAGAATCCATAATTTTGCTCAATTTCTTTTTGAACTTCGTTTTTAAATTCTTGGGCTTTGAGTATGCCCTTTTCTTCAAGCTTTTTTAAAAGGAGATCCAAAAAGACTTCTTGGTAAGCTATCTCAAAAATCATCCTGCCCATTATCTCATCAGGGCGGGCAGTTTCAATAGAATAATCATCATTAATCTCATCCATCAAATCACCAATTGAACCTATCAATAAACTTTTAAAAGGTTTCTTATATTTTATACTATAATATACTTGTTGTTTCTGGATGTGAAGCAGTGGATTACAAAAAAGAAGGCAAAGAAATACTAGAAGGCATTGTAATTGCCGTTGTGCTTTACCTAGTCATTAGCTTGACTTTATCTTACGCTTTAAAGGTTGAAAATCCAGTAGCTGTTGTTATTTCTGGAAGCATGGAGCCCGTCTACTATAGAGGGGACATTATTGTAATAAAAGGAACTGACCCAACTAGCATACAGGTCGGCGACATCGTTGTCTACAAAAGACCATATCAAGACATTCCTATTGTGCATAGAGCGATAAACATAATAGAGGAGGACGGGGTGCTGTATTTTGTAACTAAGGGTGACAACAATCCTTTTGAGGACTCTTATTTTGAAAATGGTAAAAAATTTCCAGGAGTACCAGATTATGCTATTCTGGGAAAAAGCGTCATGAAGATACCTAAACTTGGTTATGTAACAATTTTCTTTAAGCGCCTTATTGGAGTTAGGATATGAGAAGGTCCCCTTCACTGGCAGTTGACATAATTATTCTTTTCGATAATAAATTAGTCTTGATAAAAAGGGCCAGAGAGCCTTTCAGTGACTTTTTTGCGCTCCCGGGAGGTTTCGTTGAATATGGAGAGACCGTTGAAAATGCTGCAATAAGGGAAGCAAAAGAAGAGACCGGTCTTGACATTTCAAATATGTCTCTTTTAGGAATTTATTCAAAACCTGATAGAGACCCACGCGGGCATACAGTAAGTATAGTTTTCCATGGCAACGGAAGTGGTACTCCAAAAGCCGGCGATGATGCCAAGGAGCTATTTTTATTTGATATAAATCAAATACCAACTAATCTAGCCTTTGATCACAATAAGATAACTCAGGATTTTCTAAAAGTTTACATGGGGGATTAAATATTATTGATAATAATAATATCTCAAATATTTTAGAGATCTTAAGAGAGGAGATTAAGAAGTTCAATGTCCCGATTGTTTCTGAAGTTGCAGCTGATAGGGATCCATACAAGGTTCTAATCTCATGTATATTGAGCCTTAGAACTAAGGACGAAGTGACCAAAAAAGCTTCACTTAAACTCTTCGAGCATGCCGATACCGCTAATAAAATGATCAATTTGGACGAGGTGGAGATCCAGAAGATGATATATCCAGTTGGATTCTATAAGACCAAGGCAAAAAGGATTATTGAGATGTCTCATAAGATATTAGATGAATATGGGGGGAAAGTTCCAGACACAATCGATGAACTTTTGAAACTCAAAGGCGTAGGCAGAAAGACCGCAAACATTGTAGTTACTCTTGGATATGCAAAACCTGGAGTATGTGTTGATACCCATGTTCACCGGATATCAAACAGGTGGGGTTATGTCAAGACAAAAAATCCAATTCAGACTGAGTTTGCTTTGAGAGAAAAGCTTCCACAAGAGCACTGGATTGAGTATAATGATATCCTTGTAACGTACGGCCAAAATGTCTGTGCGCCTATCAGTCCAAAGTGCAGCATCTGTCCAATAGAAGAATACTGCCCAAAAATAGGGGTAGGAAAACACAGATGAAGAATAAATAAGGTGGGCCCGCTGAGATTTGAACTCAGGACCTCCCGGTTATCAGCCGGACGCTATAACCAATCTAAGCCACGGGCCCATGTATATCACGCAAATATTAGCAACGTATTTAAGATTTTCGTTCCTATTTATAATTATGAAGCTTTTAATCACTGGAGTACCGGGTACCGGCAAGACCCTAATATCAAAAAAACTCGCTGAACTACTAAATTTGAATTATATCAATGTAGGCGAGTTCGCAAAAGATAACTTTGACTTCCCAATCGAAGAAGATGAAATAATAATAGATGAAAAAGAAGTAGAAAAAAAACTAAAGGAACTAGAAAATATAGTCTTAGATTCCCACATACCTTTCAAAGCCGACAAAGCTTTAATCTTAAGGTGCAATCCATCTATTCTTCTGGAAAGGCTCCGGCAGAGGAGATACCCTGAAGAGAAAATAAAAGACAATCTACTGTCAGAGATCCTTGATTATGAAATTTATGCTGTAAAAGAGCTCTTTAGCGAGGAAGATATCTATGAAGTCTTGAGCGAGGACGTAGATGAAACCATGAAAGAGATATTGGAAATAATCAAAGGAAAAGGAAATTCGCTCAAAAATGGAAATCATTTTAATTTTCTTACTGAAGAAAATATTATTTTGATAGATAAATAGAATATTTTTATTATATATTTGAAATCATAAGTTTTATAAGTTATAAAGGCGTAAAAGTATAGGGGGTATAGTTATGGATCTCGTTATTAAGAATGGAACGATAGTTACTGCAACAGATATGTATGAAGCAGATATAGGAATTGAAGGCGAAAAGATTGTCGCCATTGGCAAGGAGCTTTCAGGCTCCAAGGAAATTGATGCAAATGGGATGATGATATTTCCTGGATTTATAGATGTGCATACGCATATTGAAATGCCATTTATGGGCACATATTCTTCTGACACATGGGAAACAGGAACAAGGGCAGCAGCCTTTGGTGGAACAACCTGTGTTGTTGACTTTATTATCCAATCAAAGGGGGGAACTCTAAAAACAGCTCTAGACGAATGGAATAAAAGAGCAACTGGGAATGCTTACATCGATTATGGATTTCATATGGCCATGACCGATATAAACGACGGCACTCTAAAAGAAATGGAAACAATGATATTGGAAGAGGGCATCCCAAGTTTCAAACTATTCTTTGCTTACAAAGGGGCGCTTATGGTAGATGATGATGGATTCTACAAGGCGCTTGAAAAAGCAGGCGAGTTTGGGGGACTTGTAATGCTTCACGCTGAAAATGGCCATATTATTGACCTTTACACAAAGAGATTATTGGCTGAGAAAAAAACTGAGCCAATGTACCATGCAGTCTCAAGACCATCAATACTTGAAGGCGAAGCTTGCCAGAGGGCAATTGCACTCGCCGATTTGGCAGAGGCACCGCTTTACATAGTACACAACTCATGTCTAGAAGCAGTAGAAGCAATTCATGAAGGAAGGGAAAGAGGGCTTCCAATTTATGGAGAGACATGCCCACAGTACCTTACTCTTGATGAAGAAAGATATACTGAACCCGACTTTAACGGTGCGAAGTATGTAATGTCGCCACCTTTGAGATCAGAATTTGACCAAGATGCACTGTGGTTTGCAATTGAGAGGGGAGACCTTCAAGTGATATCAACAGACCACTGCCCATTCTTCTTCAAAGGCCAGAAGGAGGCGGGAAAGGATAACTTTGCAAAGATACCAAACGGTGCACCAGGAGTTGAAACAAGAATGGCAGTAATGTACACTGCCGGAGTTCTTGAGGACTGGATTACACTAAATAAATTTGTCGAGCTCAACTCAACAAATCCTGCAAAAATGTTTGGATTATTCCCTCAAAAGGGAACAATAGCAGTCGGATCAGATGCAGACATCGTTGTCTTCGACCCAGAAAAAGAAGTCACACTTTCTGTGAAGAATCTCCACCAGAATACAGACTACACCCCGTGGGAAGGTATGGTAGTAAAGGGTTACCCTGTGACCGTACTCTCAAGAGGAAAACTGGTCGTAGAAGAGGGAAAACTTGCAGGCGAAAAAGGATGGGGCAAATTCATAAAGAGGGACAGATTCTATCCTTTATAAAATAATTAATTTTTATTTTATTTTTAAAATACCGATTTTTCATTGGATATTAGACTAATTAATTAAATGTTATTAAACTATTTTCTATATATTCCAAGTTATAATCGAAAGTTATATAAATCTCTAAACAAATTAAGTAACTGTACCTATTAAATTATAGGAGGCCTTTTATGGAAGATTTAGCGCAGATGGAAAAAGAATATGTCATGAGGTCTTGGTCATGCCAAGCCGATGTCAAAGTTAACATGATAGAGAAGGCTGATGGAATCTACTTCTGGGATAAATCAGGTAAACAATATTCAGACTTCTCTTCTCAGCTTATGAGTACAAGCTGTGGTCACAACGTGAAAGAAATAAATGATGGGATTATAGAGCAGCTTAATAAGTATGCTTATATCGGTCCGGGGCTAGGAAGTGATGCAAGAGCAAAACTTGGAAAGATGGTCGCTGACATAGCAGGTCCAAACTTTAAGAAAACATTCTTTTCTTCAAGCGGTACCGAAGCAAACGAAGCTGCAGTCAAAGCTGCAAAATGGTTCACAGGAAAATATAAAATAATCTCTCGTTACCAGTCTTACCACGGTGCAACTGGTATTGCCATGATGTTGACAGGGGATCCAAGGAGATACCCAAACGAGCCAGGTTACCCAGGTATATTGCACGGGCCTGACTGTTACTGTTACAGGTGTCCATTCAAGATGGAATACCCAAGTTGCGACATAATGTGTGCTAGGTACATCGGGGATATGATTAGGTATGAGGCAAAGGAAACAGTAGCAGCCATAATAGCTGAGCCTATTGTCGGTTCAAACGGTATCATTCCACCAGTCAAAGAATATTTCCCTATGTTGAGGGAGATTTGTGACGAATACAATGTCGTGTTGATTGCCGATGAAGTCATGACCGGATTTGGTAGAACTGGAAAATGGTTTGCAGTAGAGCATTACAAGTTTCAGCCTGATATCATCACATCAGCTAAGAACTTATCCGCAACTTATGTTCCTCTTGGGGGAACAACATACTCAAAGAAGATTTCTGATTACTTTGAAGACCACTGGTTTGTCGAGGGTCACACTTATGCTGGCCACCCACTCGCATGTGCCGCTGGAGTCGCAACAATAAACTACATGAATAAAAACAAGCTAGTTGAAAACGCCGCAAAGATGGAAAAGGTAATGGAAAAGAGGCTGAACGAGATAAAGGCAGACCACAAGTCAGTAGGAGATATCAGGGGTAAGGGACTGTTCTGGGGAATAGAATTAATCAAAAACACAAAGACAAAGGAGCAGGCAGGAACAAGGGAAGAAAAGTTCATGAGAGGTCATGCTTCAATACCCGCCAAAGTTGCCGGGGAATGCATGAAGAACGGGGTCTTCTTCTTACAGATGGTTTCAACACTTCTATTCGCACCTCCGCTTTCAATAAATGAAAAGCAGATAAACGAAGCACTTGATGTAGTTGACAAAGCCCTTGAGGTTTCTGACAGGGAAGTAGTTAAATAAAATATTTTAATTTTTTATCTTATTTCTTTTTATAAAGCCAAATTTTATATATGGCCCCTCTAGATTAACTAACATGCAAAAATACGCTCTTCTCATCATTAACACACTTAATGAGTTTATCTACGGGGATGTAAAATGCGAAGCTCCCACGGAGATTATAGAGCCAATTAGAGAGATCTCCTCTATTTTCAGAGAAAAAGGCTTTCCCGTGATATACATATATGATTCTGAAACTAAAAATGATCGTGAAGAGAAAATAATAGATGATCTTGCCCCAAAAGAAGGGGACTTCATCATAAAGAAAAGGAAGTATAGTGGCTTTTTCAGAACAGAGCTCGATGAGATCCTTGAGAAGAATAATATAAAGAATCTAGTATTCTCTGGGCTTCAAACATCTCTTTCTGTAAGGCATACCGTAGCAGACGCATATTATAGAGACTACAAGTGTATCATGCTGACAAACGCATGTTGCGATGTTAAAAAGGATCTGCACCTGAAATCTATCCTTTACATAAGAGATTTCTATGGTGCAAATGCCGTATCCACTATGAATTTTCCACGTCTTTATTTATCGGAGGAGGGAATTTAATGGATGTAGGAGTTATTGGAAAACCAAATGTAGGAAAATCAACTTTTTTTAATGCAGTCACACTCGGGGGGGCAGAAATTGCAAATTATCCTTTCACAACAATTGACTCAAACATAGGGGCGACTTATGTTACGTATAAATGCCCCTGCAAGGAGCTTGATATTAAGTGTTCACCTCAAAATTCAAAATGCATCGATGGAACAAGGCTTGTACCTTTGAAGATAATTGATGTGGCAGGTCTTGTAAAAGGCGCCCATACTGGAAGAGGTCTTGGGAACAAATTCTTAAATGACCTTTCAAGGGCTGAAACATTGATTCACATAGTCGATGCTTCAGGCTCAACAGATATCGAAGGAAATCCAGTTCCCATAGGAACACACAACCCCATAGAAGATATCGAATTCTTGGAAGAAGAGATTAACTTGTGGTTCTTTGGGATATTAAACGACAACTGGTTTAGGTTTGCAAGAAAGGTATGTTCCGGGCATCATGATTTCTGTAAGATAGTGGCTGAGCAGTTTACCGGGATAGGTATAACTGAAGGTAATGTTATAATGTCAATGAGAGAGACCGGCCTTGACCCAGAAAAATGCATACACTGGAAGGATGAAGAACTATTGATTTTTGCCAAATCTCTAAGAAAGATATCAAAGCCAATAACTATTGTTTTAAACAAGACAGATATAGCGCCACCTGAGAACATCAAAGCTTTGAAGGACAAGCTTGGAGAAGTCTTCACAGTAAGTGCTGAGGCTGAGTTAGTTTTAAGAAAGGCAACAAGCGCTGGATTAGTAAAATATGTACCTTCTGAGTCATCTTTTGAAATAACTGGAAATCTAAATGACAAGCAGATAGTGGCCCTAAACAGGATCAAAAACTTCATGGACAAAAATGATGGTACAGGTGTCCAGAAGACAATAAATCAGGTAGTCTTCAACATATTGAATAAAATAGTGGTCTACCCTGTGGAAGACGAGACCCACATGAAGGATGGAAAAGGCAATGTTTTGCCAGACGCTTTCCTTATGGACAAGGGCTCAACACCAAGAGACCTGGCCTTTAGGGTTCATACTGACATTGGGAAGAACTTTCTTTATGCTGTAAATGCAAGAACAAAAAGAAGAATAAAAGATGACTACGAGCTTCAAAATGGGGATATAATAAAGATAGTTTCAGCGGCAAGATAATCCTATACAAGTTCATTCAGAGGTACATCGATAAACTTGTTTAATTTGGGGAGCATGTGTCTTGTAGTCTTAGGGGGGAAAAGATCCCCTTTCCTTGCAGTCTTCACAACTTCATCCTTAGTTACCCTTTTTGGGACAAGAATTGCGCCAGCCTTTTCAGAGTAGAGTAGCCAGTATGCCTTCTTTAGAGTTTTTTCATATCTCACTGTCATCCCGTTTTTCTCTAAAATCTCTACTATTTTCCCAACATCCCCATATATCACAGGAAACCACTGCCCTAGCTTAATCTCGGGGTCGTTATAGTCCAAAAGGAGGCACGGTACTTTTTTACAGCCAAGTCTTTTTGCGGCTTCAAACCTGTGGTGACCATCGAGGATTGTCATCGTATTTGCATCTACTATGATGGCGACAGAGAACTTATTTTCCCTCTCCATCTTAATTAGTAATCTGTTTAGAACGCTAGGAACTATACGCTCGTGCGTATTAAGTTTTTCAATCTCGATGAACTCTATCTCCATAAAAAGATACTAGGATTAAAATCTTATATGTTTTTGTATGCGAAAAGAGATTGTCCGAAGGAAACGCCACCATCGCCACACGGGATGAGTTTATGTTCGACATATTTTAGGCCACTTGATTCAACTCTCTTTTTTATTACATCTGAGAATATCTTGTTATAGGCAACTCCTCCAGAAAATGCTATAGGTAGGTGGTCCTTTTTTGCCTCATCAATTGCAATATCAGAAAAGGCATTGCCAAGAGAAATATGGACAGTTTTTGCAAGATCTTCCCTTCTTTCACTGTTTCTTAAATCAAATATTTTTTCTGTAAACTCTTTTACCTGTATGATGTTGTCTTCAATGTCAATTGGTATATTAAGATCCTTTCCATTCCACGCTAGGGACTCTAGCTTCATGGCAGGCTCACCTTCGTATGTCCTCTCATTGCATGAAAAAAGCATCACTGAAAACATGTCAAGGAGCCTACCGCAAGATGTTGAAAAAATCTTTTCATCATTTGTAAGTTTTTTCAATGCATCAATACCCTGTGATCCATATCTGTAAGAGCTAGAGTAATCAGAAAGGTCTTCATCTTTTAGAAGTGATATAAGCACTCTTACTGGTTCTTTTGCAGCCTTGTCCCCCCCTAAAAGAGGGTATTCCTTCAAATGGCCTATCCTTTCCTCATTATTTTCTGTAACATGGAACACTTCTCCGCCCCAGGACTTTCCATCAAGGCCGTAGCCTGTTCCGTCGCATACTATTGCAATACCTTCTTCCAATTTATTTTCAGTAAAAACTGCTCTTGCGTGGGAGATGTGGTGCTGGACCGTTATGAGCGGTATCCCAGTTTCTTTAGAGTATCTTTCGGCGAGTCTGGTCGTTTCGTACTGCGGGTGGAGATCACATACCAAAAGCTCAACTTCTCTCATCTTCATGTTGAGAAGTGTCATGAGTTTATCTATCGCATCTTGAAAGAACTGAAGCGTATCATAATGTGTGGTATTTCCTATGTGTTGAGAGATAAATGCCTTCTTTTCCTTTGTAAGCGTAAAAGCATTGTTCAGTTCTGCACCGAAGGCCAATATTCTTTTGTTGTGGGGTATTTCAATCCCTTGGGGTACAAACCCTCTTGATCTCCTAATAAACTTCCCATCACGAATAACAGAGTCATCACATCTATTATAGATCTTTAAGTTATGGCAAAGAAAGTAGTCAACATCAAGGGAGCCAAAAGCAGAGCTGTTCTCAGTTATCATGGGGTCTCCCGGCATATTGGCAGATGTCATGACAAAAAAATCAAGTGAGGTGTAATTAAACAGTAAAAAGTGAAGTGGTGAGTAAGGGAGCATTATGCCAACATTGTGCAGACCTGGCGCAGCCTTTTCAAATATCTTTGAATCTTTTTTTTCTAGCACCACTATAGGCCTCTCATGTGATGATATGCTTTTCTTCTCTGTATCGCTCATATGGCAGACATTTTCTATAACCTCTACACTCCTCCCGAGAATTGCAAAAGGTTGATAAGGTCTTCCAAGCCTCTTCCTAAGCCGAGTCACGGCTTCTTCATTTGAAGCATCGCACCCGATGTGGTATCCGCCAAGACCTTTTATGGCGATGATTTTGCCATCTTCGAATAACTTTGCCGCCGTTTCAATGGGATTTTCTAGTTTTTTCCTTGATCTATCAAAAAGTGAATAGTGCGGTCCGCATATGGGGCATGCCACAGGCTCAGCATGATATCTTCTATCAAGAACGTCTTTGTACTCTTTAAGGCAATCCGGACAAAGCTTGAACTGCCCCATGGTAGTCATTTCCCTGTCGTATGGGGTCTTTTTGATTATGGTAAATCTTGGGCCGCAGTTTGTGCAGTTAGTAAATGGATAAAGAAATCGTCTGTCATTTTTTTCAAACATTTCCCTCTGACAGTCCTCGCAGACACATATATCAGGAGGTATTATTGAGGCCGACCCAGAGCTCCCACCTTTACTCTCCTTTATGTAAAAGACGCCCTGTTTGAAATTCTCATCTGAAGATTTGAGGGATACATCAAGCCTATCAATCTTAGCCAAAGGCGGTTTTTTTTGATTGAGATCCTCGATAAAATTATCCACACCTTGTGGGGTTCCATCAATTACAATCTCTACGTATTCCCCTCTGTTTCTCACATAGCCACTAATCTTGTTTTCAACGGCAATTCTGTAAACAAATGGCCTAAATCCCACCGCCTGGACGGTGCCATAGACCATTATACTTTTCATGAATTGTGCTTGTAACTAACTTTATATAAAAGTTAGTATCAATGTAAGACAAATTTTACACAAAAAATATATAGCAAACGCTTATAAACGTCCAATTTCAAATATCTTTAAGGTGAAATTAATTTACTTATCAATAACTTCTAACAAAGGTGAATTTCATGATCAATGTATTCATAAATGGATACGGTACAGTTGGGAAGAGGGTAGCAGATGCAGTCGCCCTCCAGAAAGATATGAAGATTATAGGCGTCTCGAAGAGAACGCCCGATTTTGATGCAGAACAGGCAATAAAGAAGGGCTTTGACCTTTATTGTGTTGAGGGCGCCGATGTCGATGCCTTCAAGAAGAGGGGGATGAAAACAAACGGTTACCTAAAGGACATCAAAGACTCCGTAGACGTAGTCATAGATGGTGCCCCTGGAAAACAGGGTGCAAAGAACATGGAGCTCTATAGGTCACTTGGGTTAAATGCCATTTTTCAAGGAGGAGAGGATGCTTCTATTGGTACCTCCTTCAATGCTCACGCTAATTTTGATAAAAATGTAGGCCAGAAATACATAAGAGTTGTCTCTTGCAACACAACTGGACTTGCAAGGACATTAAGCTGTCTGAATGAGGCCGATGTCATAAAGAAGGTAAAGGCTGTAATGATAAGAAGGGCAGCAGACCCAGGGGACAACAAACGAGGCCCAATAAACGCCATCGTACCTGAGGTAAAGGTACCGTCTCATCACGGCCCTGATTTAAAGACTGTTCTCCCGATAGATATTGAAACCATAGCTGTAAAGGTGCCAACAACATTGATGCACCTTCACACAATAATGGTTGATTTAAAGAAGGATGTAAAGAGGGAGGAAGTAATAGACTTATTCAATAACAGATCGAGAGTTATTCTAGTAAGCAAAGAAGATGGAATAGATTCTACCGCAGATATAATGGAATTTGCTAAAAATCTGGGTAGAAATAGAGGGGACATGTATGAAATCAACGTCTGGAAAGATTCAATTAACGTAAAGGATGGAATGCTTTACTACATCCAGGCTGTTCACCAAGAATCAGACATAGTCCCAGAAAATGTAGATGCCATAAGAGCCATGTTTGATCTTAAGAAGAGAGACGAGTCAATTGATATGACAAACAAGGCTCTCGGTATTCTATAATTCTTTTGAGGGAGGGAATTTTATTATGAGCGATAAAGATTTTATTGAGGATATTGTATCGAAGAAAAGTGAGGATTATTTTAAGGATATAAAAGAGGAAGTTGGTACAACTAAATACATCATCAAAGCACAAATCACAGCTAGCGGTATTGTTGAAAGACCCGATGTTGTAGGGGCTATATTCGGTCAGACCGAAGGCCTGTTAAGCGATGATCTGGATTTGAGGGAATTACAGAAGACAGGAAGGATAGGAAGGATTAGAGTCAACATCAACTCAAAAAATGGGAAAAGCACTGGAGAGATAATAGTTCCGTCAAGCCTTGATAAGGTTGAGACAGCCATACTTGCCGCATCCCTTGAGACAATCGATAGGGTTGGGCCGTGTAACGCTAGGATTGATGTAACAACAATAGAAGACGTCAGAAAATCAAAGAGGAATTATGTTATCGACAGGGCCAAAATAATACTCACAACAATGGTTGATGAGATAACCCCAGAAAGCTCTGAGCTTACAGATGAGGTAAAAGAATCTGTTCGAATGGGGGAGATCAAATCCTTCGGAGAAGACCAACTCCCGGCAGGACCTAACGTTGACGAAAGCGATGCAATCATCGTTGTCGAGGGAAGGGCTGATGTTTTAAATTTATTGAAGTACGGAATTAAGAACACCATAGCCGTTGAAGGAACAAGTGTATCAAAGACAATAGGGGTAATCTCTCACGAAAAGACAGTTACCGCATTTGTCGATGGAGACAGAGGGGGAGAGCTAATTCTAAGAGAGCTTTTCCAGATAGCAGAGATAGACTACATTGCAAGAGCACCAATGGGAAAGGAAGTAGAGGACCTTACAAAAAAAGAGATAATTAAGGCCTTAAGAAACAAGATACCTGCAGAGCAGTGGATTGTTGAGAATTTAGACAAACCAAGGTCAGAGAACCACAAACCACAAGCAAAATCTGAAGAAAGAGAACCACAACAAAAGAATCACCACCACGAGCCACAAAAGCCTGTAGAGCCAATTCAACCAAAAAAGCCATATTCTGATCTGGACCGATTTGGGGAGATAATTGAAAAATTGCCTGGAACACTTGATGCATATCTTTTAGATGCAGACGGCAAGGTAAAACATAAAGTTTCTGTAAGGGATTTAGTTGATGCAATGAGATACACTGAGGACTATGAAGCTGTAGTATTTGACGGCGTTGTAACACAGAGGCTTGTCGATATTGCAGGCGAAAAAGGTGTCAAATTCCTTGTTGGTGTAAAGACTGGAAATATAACAAAAAAACCTGTGAACTTAAAGGTACTTTCTTTTAAGGAGCAGGGCGGCGAAATGGAAAGTGCAGGTGTATAGAATTAAAGTAAAACTTTCCTTTTTTTTCAACAGTGAAAAAACAGCTGAGGCTTATTACAACGGGATTTACGTTGATAACAAACCTTTTAAAGGAACTTCCATCTCTACTAGAATATATAAAGAGACCTTAGAAGTAGAATCTGAATCTGAATCTATAGGGACTCTTAAAAATACTGTAGATGATATTATCGCATGTGTTGAGGCAATAAGGAAAACATTAGTATTATAGGAGGAATTTTATTGGCTAGAAAAAGAGTAGCAGGAAAAGACCCATGGAAAGCAAAAGCATGGTATACTATTTACGCTCCAGATATGTTTGAGAAGAAGGAGATTGGTGAGACGATATCCGACAAACCTGAGAAGGTTTTGGGGAGAAAGATTGAGACAAATATGAAGGAGCTTACAGGTGATTTAAAGAAGAGTCACATAAAGCTAATCTTTAGAGTGAAAGAGGTTACAGGCGAAAATGCCTATACTGAATTCTTTAGACAGGAACTTTCAAGGTCATACCTTAGAAGTCAGATAAGAAGAAGAAACTCAAAAGTTGACTCAATTTTCAACATAAAGACAAAGGATGGATACAACCTAAGAGCATCCACCTCAGCAATACTTACAACAAGGATACTTACATCCCAGAAAAAGGCTATAAGAGACATAATCAACCAAGAGCTCACATCAATCAGCACAAACAACGACTTTGCACAGTTCTTAGATGAAGTCACAAGTGGCAAAATGTCAAGTGAGATTTACAAGAAAGCAAGAAAGATCTACCCACTAAAGAGAGTAGAGGTCACAAAGATAAAACTCGTTGACAAGCCAAAAGCAAAAGAGGCTGCATAAACTGTGGAAGAATTTACTTTCCATAGTATTTTCTATTCTTTAAAGGAAATAAAAATTCCATTTAATTTTGATATTATCGTTGGTATAGCAAGGGGCGGAATAATCCCCTCTTCAATATTATCATTCATTTATGAGAAAGAACTTTTCTTGATGTGGTTGAATCTTTATGGCGAAGACATGCCACCTGAAAGAGTTCATGAAAAACCAAAGCTCGTGCGGCCTTTTGACCACGATATTTCAGGTAAGAGAATACTGCTTGTAGATGATCTATCGAGGAGTGGAGAGACAATTGAATTTGCCAAAGACATCCTCTTAAAGAAAGGTGCTTCTGAGATAAAGTCACTTGTTTTAGTTGGGAAGGGCGATTACTCCCTTGAAGAGTTTAAAGGATGCGTCAAATTTCCTTGGAAATTTTAATCTTTGATGGCAGGTCAATAAATTTTTTTACTTCAAGTATTATGGCCGAGTCATTTGTTGCTACAATCCCTTCCTTATTCTTTAGGATATGATCGACGCTTGAAACAGTCTCTGAATCTCCTTTTAGGTTTCTTTCTTCCATTCCCTCTCTTATAATCTCTGAAAGTTTTCCACTTTTACTCATCATCTTGTCAAGATGGAATTGGGTATAGCATGGCCGGTATTTTTTTAATAGATTAAGCACCAGGACAATTGATTCAATAGTCTCATTTGTTATCCTGTGCTTTTTTGAGACACCCCTTGTGTCTCGCAAAACCCCATCCATAGAAACAAATGCCTTGCCCATAAGAACAGATTCAGTTGTTATTATGACATTATAGCCATCAACAAAAACCTCTTTCCCTTTAATCTCCTTTAGCGATGTTTTCTTTCTTTTTGTTTCTAGAATGTAATCTTTAGGAAATACTGTCCTTGATAGGTTATGCCTTTCTTCATTTTTTAGGCCATAGTGGTCGCATACAAACCTTAGCGCATAGGTTTTCGGATAGCTTCTATTCAGTAGAAGATAAAGATCGTTTCTAGCCATATCAAAGGCATTATTTTTCATAAAGAAATATTGTTTTTTTCGTTAAAATTCTTTTTGGATTTTATAGCATTTAGGGGTTCATACTATTTTTTGATTTTGCAATTTCAAGATTTTCCCTTACACGAAAGGCTACAATTTCCCTGATTAAATCAAATGGAACTGGTTTATCGAGAGGGAATTTTACTGTGCCTTTTGACCATTCATAAACTGAGATCTCACTTTTAAATTTTTCAATTCCGGATGGAGTGGGGTAAAATCCTATATGATTCTTATAAGCTGCAAAGTGGACTAAGTTATAGCCTTTAAGAACAAATGTTGGTATCCCATAGCTTATGGTCTCCTCTGCGCTAGGTGCCAATTCTTTAATTATTTCTCTTATCTTCTTTAACCTTTCTTGAACTTCTTTGGGAAAGAGTTGGATATATTCGTCAATATCTTTAGGGCTTTGAATTTTTAGCGTTGACGGGCCTTCTTCTTTTTTCCTCATTGTTCCATTCCAGAATAATTTAGAATTTATGGTTAATAAAATTAACTAAGTTTATTCTAAATAAAGGTAACATATTACCTAATGGAAAGATTTATAAATAGATCACATCACAACAGAATAAAGGTAATATATTACCTATCTGGAGGAAAATTCATGGAAAAAATATATTTACAGGCAATTGTGATATGGGTATTATTTGTCTTTGTGGCAATTTTTAATGGCTCAATAAGACAATTCTTAATCGCGCCAAAGGTAAGTGAGCTAACAGCACATCAGATAAGTTGCTTTACTGGAATAACGATGTTTTTCCTAGTGATGTTTTTATGGCTTAGATCTACGGGCGCATCCTATACCGGAAATAATTTAATAGCCATAGGCATATCTTTCCTAATTGCAACAATTATATTTGAATTCATATTTGGCCATTATATCATGGGCAACAGCTGGGCAAAACTATTGCATGACTATAATTTCTTTGAAGGAAGACTTTGGTCACTTGTGCTTATCTGGACAACTATAGGGCCGTATGTAGTTGCAAAATACGTTCTGGGTAAGATCTAGTATTTAGAGGAATTGAAAATGGAAAAAACTATGAGACCTGAAACATTTGAAATCTTTGGCAAGATTTTTTTCTTAAGCAATAGGCTTGAATATCTGGGAGACAACGATCTAAGAAAAGATGGCCTTACAACAAAGCAGTGGCAGCTAATCGCAGTCACTGGAAAATATTTTACCTACCCTCCTTCGGTGAGTGAAGTTGCAGAGGTCTTAAGCACAACACATCAAAATATCAAGCAGATAGCCCTAAAGCTCCAAGAGAAGGGATTTATTTCAATTGAGAAGGATGAAAAGGATAGAAGAGTTTTGAGACTAAGATTAACTGAAAAAAATAGAAAATACTGGGAGTCAAAATCAAATCAGGACATTGAATTCATAAATTCCCTATTCACTGCTTTGACAGAAAAAGAGATTCAAGAATTATATTATCTGCTAAACAAGTTGGAAAAAAGCATTGACATAAAATATAATGAAACGAAAAAGAGCTTTAGGTCCGTATAATTAAAATACTATACTTCAAATTTATGTGTAGCTGGAATTGCCCTTTGAATGCCCTTCTTTGCCCCAACATCAAGTCTATGCTTTTCTAGAAGCATATACTTTAGGTCACTTGCCGCCTTGTGATTTTGATCTATCTTTAAGGCCATATCATAGCACTGATTTGCCCATAGGTATTTCCCAAGTTTCTCAAGGGTCTCCCCCTTGTGCACCCATTCATCTGGGGTGGCAGGTTCCTTTTCAACTATTCTTGTGGAATAATCCTTTTCTATTTTACCCCTGCATACCTCCGCCTCATCAAATCTTTCAAGTGACTCCAAAAGATTTGCCATACTGTCCCAGGCCAAGAAATTTGATGGATCAATCTTAGTTGCAAGAGAATAGAAGTCAAGAGCTTCTTCAATCTTCCCAAGCCTTTCAAGAAGAAGGGCTTTATTGTAAATAGCTGGATAGTCAAGGGGGTCAAGTTCCATTGATTTATCATAGCATCCAATTGCCTCTTCATATCTCCCAATAGACCTCAAAGCAATGGCCTTAAACTCCCAGGCAAAGGCGTTATCCGGGTCAATCTCAATCGCCCTGTTAAAGGAGTTGATCGCATCCTCAAAATTATCAGTACCGGAGTATAGAAACACATACCCCTTTAGCCAGTGAAGAAATGGGTCATTCTTATTTGTCTTGAGCAGCTTGTTTAT
>CAZUMN010000013.1:0-22809 GCA_964621955.1 uncultured Thermococci archaeon | reverse complement strand
AATAATAGTTTATTAATCTTATGTCTTGATTGGATTTCTTATGAGAAATCATTATATATTCTAACCCGTATTAATTTTCGTGGTCAGGAATAAAATTATCTTTCCATTAGTTTTTTTTGTTTTATTATTGTCTCCTTGTTGTTTGTATGTAGAAGAACCTAAACCTATCCCTATTGAGATTGGAAACTCTCAGCATATATACACAGATAAGGAGATTGAATACTTCACTGAAATTGCGCTTGGGACTGAGTATGGCAACAATACCCAGGTTATAAGAAAATGGGATTCAGATATAAGAATAAAAATCAATGGAAATCCAAATGAAAAGGATCTCGAGACCTTAAACCATGTGATATCAGAAATTAATGAAATTATTGGAGATAAGATTAGCGTGTCTATAGTTAAAACAAATCAAAATATCGATATTAACTTTGTTCCATTATCTGACTTTTCTATCTGTAATGCAGCACCTGGAAACTATGGATATTTTAACTGCAAATGGAGAAATAATGTAATTTATGAATGTAATATCTGTATTGCAACTGAGAATAACCTCCTTCAGGAAGAAAGGTCTCATATGATAAGGGAGGAATTAACTCAGTCGTTAGGACTAATGAGGGATTCTCTGAAATACCGTGACAGTATATTTTATGAGGGGTGGACCCAAACTCAAAGATATTCAGAGATTGATAGAAAAATGATAGAGATGCTATACTCTGAAAATATAAGACCAGGTATGAGAAAGGAAGAAATTGAGTTTATTTTAAGAAAATAAGAATCTATTCTTCTATTTTGAATAGTTTAATCGAAACTATTTTAAGTGTTTTATTAATAATCAAAGTATGAACTACAAACTACTATTAGGATGTCTTTGCGTTGGATCAGGTTTATCTACGCTTTATTACAGACTAACAAATGCTTTAAATTTTGGATTATTGGATATAGTACTCTTGGCCCTATCATTAGTTGCTGGAATATATTTGATTTCAAAAGGAAGAGAAGAAGCATGGAAATTTAAAGAATAAAAAAAAATTTTATTTTTCTTTACCAAATCCAAATATCTTCATAAACTTATCCATTGGGAGTGATCTTGGCAATATTGTAATGGTAGAACAAGTAGATGATTCAGATTTACAATCATAACAAAAAGTTACTTTTCCTGGGTTCAACGCTCTATATGTAACATACCCATCTATATCGCTGATTTCTTCAAGGTATCCTTCTTCACAAATAGAACATGGATATTGCACTGTGAACGTTTCACCAACGCGAACTGTAATTTCATCAGGAAGATAGCATGTTGCTGTTACAGAAGCTATTCCAACTACACTTCCCAAGAACAATAAAGATACTAATATGGCAAATATTTTCTTCATGGTTAACACCTTATACTTACTTAATAATAAATCTTGATAGATATATAAGCATTTGCTTAATTTTAGTTAGGCAGTAAAAGAAGTGGAGGGAGTGGGATTCGAACCCACGAACACCTACATGACAGGACTCTGAATCCTGCGCCTTTGGCCAAGCTCGGCAATCCCTCCTTATTTATATCACATTTTTGTCTGAGAATCAGAGTGTTTTAATCTCTCAACTTCATTCCAGAGCTTTTGTTCTTCTTCACCACTTGGCTTATATTTAATCCCGTGTGGCATAGATTTTCCCTTCTCATCAACTGTGACAAAAGTTACAAATCCATCTACAATCTGCTCCCCGCTAATTCTTTTGTATATTTTTGTGTATATTGTAAGACTTGTTTTTCCAACATGAGCCAATACCGATTTGATCTGTAAAATATCACCATTGTTTCCTGGTCTAATAAATTTCATACCATGGACTTTTATACAAACAATTTTTGAAGGGTCCCCATAAACTCTTGAAGCTTCAATAAAAGCCCCCTCAACAAACCACATTGAAGTCACACCGGCAAAAAGAGTGCCGTGATGATTCAAATTCTCAGGTCTAACAAGTTTTGATATTGTAGTAAAATTTGAAGTATCCATAAAATCAACCTTAAAGTGGGGACACAGGGATTTGAACCCTGATCCATGGATTTCCCCATCAAACTCCAGAATTTCTTCATCGGCATTACGCCATCAGTATTCTCTTTCATCCGGAAAGGATTCTGGAGTCCATGATGATGGCCTGATTACACCATGTCCCCTTTGCGAAGCCGGGGGAGGGAGTTGAACCCTCGTGATCGGATCTGCAGTCCGAGGCCGAGCCTCTCGACAACCCCGGCTTAATCAAAATAGCCTTTAAGTATTTTATAAAACTTTCGTTAAATACTTTGAAGGTGAAGAAATGAACTCATTCAATGAAACTTTTTTCTCTTCCCCCGATTTTAAGTCACGCAACGTCACATTGCCCTCATTTAGATCCCTTTCACCTATAATCAAAAGAGATTTTGCACCTAATTTGTTTGCAAACTTAATCTGATTTGAAAGATTCCTGCTCATAATGTCAAAATCAACTTTGAATCCACTATTTCTCAAACTGGTCAATACTCTTGAAACTTCTTTTTCAACATCTCCAATAGTTGCAATGAAGAGATCAATCTCAACCTTTTCTTCTGGCCATATGTTTTTTCTCCTCATCATGAGCTCTAAGACAGCATCACCCATCCCAAATCCAACGGCCGGTATATGTTCTCCTCCAAAAAGCTCTGCAAGATTGTCATATCGACCGCCACCAAAGAGTGCCCTGAACTCTCTTTTCCTATCGTGGACCTCAAAAACCATACCTGTGTAATAGTCAAGCCCTCTGACAATAGATGGATCAAAGGTGATAAATTTTTCATAGCCTCTATCATTTAGATTTTGAGCGATCTTCTTTAGTGAATCAATGACCTTGGATACACCTTCTCCTTGGTAGGCTCCCGATAGACCTTCAATAGATTTAAGTAAGCCCCCTTTTGAACTAAGAAAAACTTCTATTTCTTTTATCTGATTACTATCTAAACTGATACCTAAGAGCATTTCCTTAAAGTCTCTTTCAGTTATCTTTTCTCTCTTGTCAATAATTTTAAGAACATCATGATAATTTTTTATTCCAAGATCTAATAGAAATTCCTGAAGCATGCGTCTGTCTGATATCCTGACTTCTATGTCCGATTCATCAAAACCTAGGTCGCAAAGTAGTTTTATGGCACACGATATGACTTCAGTGTCGGCCCTTGGGTCTTCAGAGCCAAATATATCAATATTGAGCTGGTAGAACTCGCGCAATCTACCACTCTGGGGCCTTTCATACCTCCATAGTCTTGGTATTGAATACCATTTCACTGGAAATGAAAGCTCCTTTGCCCTAGATACTAATACCCTGACAACTGAAGGAGTAAGCTCTGGGCGCAAAGAGATCATCCTGCCACCTTTATCCTCAAAGGCATAAAGCTCTTCAATGATCTCTTCACCGCTTTTTATGGAATAAAGATCAAATAGTTCGATTGCTGGCGTATCTGTTTCAAAAAATCCAAATTCTTCGACACTTTTTTTTATCGATGAAAATACTTTCTTTCTTGCAGCCATTTCATTTGGAAGAAAGTCCCTTGTACCCCTCAAGCGTTCGAACATCTTTGCACCCAGATTAAAAAATTCAAAGCAGTTTGCTGATTGATTTCCCTTGCTCTATAGCTTCCCTGATTATTGCCTCCCTTTTAAGAGTTTCTTCAGCAATATGGATGATTTCTTCAATCTTATCTTTTGGAATAACAACGACGCCATCGTCGTCCCCAACTATCCAGTCCCCTGGATTTACTATGACTCCACCGCAGACTACTGGGGCATTAATTTCCCCAAGTCTCGTTGCAGTACCAGCTCTTGTGACTATCCCGCGGCAGAATACGGGTAGACCTTCTCCCCTTATACTCTTGACATCTCTTATTGCTCCATCCACAACAACGCCAGCTACCTTTTTTAGTTTGGCCTGCATTGCCATAAGATCACCGAAAAGAGAAAATTTGGTGATCCCTCCTCCATCAATCACCAAAACTTCCCCTTCTGAAATATCCTCAAGAGCCTTTAGAGCTGTAAGCATATCGCCAGGACAGCATTTTGCGGTAAAGGCAGGTCCACAGACGAAATCGCCTTGTTTTATAGGCTTTATAGATTCATCAACCGAACCTCTTTTTCTCAGGGCATCATTGATAGAAGCAGCATCTAAAGTTCTAAGTTTTTTCTCTATCTCTCCCCTTTTCGTAAATATCTACCCCCTATCCCATATTATTTTATCCTTTTTCAATTCTTCTATCCTTTCCTTGGAGTATCCCAAAACATTAGTTAATACTTCGTCAGTATGTTCTCCTAGTGCAGGTGGGCGCAAATGACTTTTACATGGAGTAAGTGACAAACTCAAAGGAGAATTAGATGTAACCATCTTTCCTGCAATTGGATGGTCAAATTCAAAAAGCATATTCCTATATTTTGTATTTGGATCATTAAGGACCTTGTCAACTGTATTAACAGGTCCGCATGGAACGCCCGCATCATTTATTATTCTTACCAAATCTTCAGTTGTATGATTTTGTGTCCAATCTTCAATTATCTTTTTTAATTCTGCCTCATTTTTGGTCCTCAACTCATTATTTTTGAACCTTTCAGCCATAATTAAGAGATTAAATTCCGGAATATTGCTGCAAAACATCTCCCACAAATGGTCATTTCCTATACCTATGACAATGTACCCGTCAAGAGCTTTGAATACATCAAAAGGGGTAAGACTTGGATGTCTTGATCCAATTCTCTGGGGTATCTCTTCAGAAACAGTATATCTGACTACAGCATTTTCCAAAATTGCAATAATGCAATCTACCATAGCGGTGTCTATATACTGTGCTTGTCCAGTTTTCTCTTTAACTCTTAAAGCCCCTAAAATTCCAATCGCGGAGAACATGCCTGACATTATATCTGCAATTGATGATCCCACTCTTGTAGGGGGATTATCTGGAAAACCTGTTATGCCCATCAATCCTCCATAAGCCTGTGCTATAATGTCATATCCAGGCCTTCCAGGGTATACAGAATCATTTCCAAATTGAGAGATTGTAGCGTAAATTATATTAGGATTTATTTTTTTGATATTTTCATATGAAAATCCAAGCTTTTCCATTGTCCCAGGTCTGAAATTTTCCGTTACAACGTCACATATTTTAATAAATTCTCTAAGTATTTCCTTACCTTTTTCTTCTTTAAGATTCAATACGACACTTTTTTTGTTTCTGTTGACGCTCATAAAATAAGCGCTTTCTCCATTTTTATATGGTCCAAATTTTCTTGAATCTTCTCCGTCACTCTTTTCTATTTTTATAATTTCAGCCCCTAGATCGCCTAAGATCATAGTGCAGTATGGCATCGCAAGCACATGGCTTAAATCCAGTATCTTTACTCCTTCTAATGGCCTCATTTATCCACCTCACTAAAATTAAATAATGAAATTATCACAACAATTTCCTCAACAGATGGATTGCCATCTATCTCAATCGAGCGACATTTGTCCTTTTCTTCTTTTTTTTCGTCTATTATGATATCAGTTACCATATTAATAAACTTTTCCCATTTTATTTTGTATCTATCACAAAGAGAAGTTCGCCCTTTTCAACAATCATCCCTTCATAAACTGGTATCCTTGATAGTAACCCTGCCTCCGGAGCATAAATTTCTGTCTCCATCTTCATTGCTATTAATGTCATTATCGGGTCTCCTTTTACCACCCTTTCTCCGGCTTTCTTCGATAATTTGAGTACAATACCTCCTATTATCGAATCAACATAAATAATATCATTTTCTTTTCTGTATTGGCTATCATCTTTCTTTTTCTGTATCTTCTTTAAAATAGAGATTTCATAGATGAATTCATCATAAAATACCTGATACTCTCCATCAGATACTTTTTTCAATTTAATCTGATGTTCTTTATCATTAACTTTTATTTTGAATTCATCCATGAAAATCAAGCGAGAGAAGCTATCAAGACTCCAGCGGCAACAGCGGTACCGATGACTCCTGCAACATTAGGGCCCATTGCATGCATTAGAAGGTGATTCTGTGGGTCTTCCTTTAATCCCATTTTCTGTACAACCCTCGCAGACATTGGGACTGCTGAAACACCGGCAGCACCTATCATAGGATTAATCTTCTCCTTTAGGAATAGATTCATTATCTTTGCAACTATAACTCCACCACATGCAGCAGTAAAGAATGCCACTACTCCCAAAATCATGATCTTCATTGTTTGTAGATTAAGGAAGTTGGCCGCATCCATAGTACTACCAACTGAAAGTCCAAGGATAATTGTCACAATGTTCAAAAGCTCCTCACTAGCACCTTTGGCAAGCCTTTGTGTAACACCTGTCTCCCTGAAAAGATTTCCAACAAAAAGAAGTCCTACTAATGGGATAGCCTTAGGTACTAATAATCCAGTTACAATTGCAGCTATGATTGGGAATGCAACTTTTTCTTTCTGTGAAACTACTCTCATCTGTACCATTTTAATTTTTCTTTCAGCTTTTGTAGTTGTAAGCATAATTGCAGGCGGTAGTATTAACGGCACTAACGACATGTAGGAGTATGCAGCTACTGCAGTAGCACCTAATAATTCAGGAGCTAGAACTGTAGTGACATAAATTGTAGTTGGTCCATCCGCTCCTCCGATTATTCCGATAGAGGCAGCTTGTTGTGGAGTAAATCCAAGTATAATTGAACCTACAAGCGCAATAAATACTCCAATCTGAGCAGCAGCACCAAGTATGAATGTTTTTGGATTTGCTAACAACGGCCCAAAATCTGTCAGAGCACCAATCCCCATGAATATTAGACAAGGGACAATTTCATTAGCTATCAGATACTTTAAGAAAATACCAAATACCCCACCAATTGCATTAGGGTCAGAGATACCAGTTAATGGTATATTAGAAAGAATTGCCCCAAAACCAATTGGCACTAACAATAGCGGCTCAAATCCCTTGTAGATTGCGAGGTATATAAGTATGAAACCTACTACTATCATCGCAACATTACCGGCAGATAAATCAAAAATCCCGCTTGTTGTTTTGAATATTTCAATAAAGGACGATATTAAGTCGACCATATTATCACTTATCCTATTGTGAAGAGAGTATCGCCAGTGTTAATTGTCTGCCCCGGATTTACTGAAATGGCACCTATTACCCCATCTGATGGAGAGGAGATCTCATTTTCCATTTTCATTGCTTCAAGTATCAACACAACGTCCCCAACTGCGACTCTATCCCCTGCTTTTCTTTTTATTGATAAAACTGTTCCTGACATGACGGCTTTTACAGGCTCACCTTTACCTGAAGACGGTTTTGAAATTGGAGCAGGCGCTTCTCTTTGGGGAGTATAGGATGGAGCTTGGTAAACTTGTTTGGGTGATGATTGTTGTCTAGCAGTTCCCATTAACTCTTGGATATTAACCGTAGACTTCTTATTACCCAACTTGACCTCTAGATTTCCACTTCCAATATTTTCAACTTCTACTTCGTACTCCTTTCCATCTACATTAACTTTGTATTTAGCCATTATAACATCTCCATCTGTTCTCGTCTGCTTAATAATTTCCAGTTATCTATCTTAGAATGCAAATTAATAAGTGAAACTGCATCTTTAGATATATGGAAATAAGCTGCTGTTATCATTGCAGTTAATTCATCATTTGATATTCCTACTTCATCTTCAGTTTGAGTTTCAGTTAGATTAATTTTTTCTTCTTTATTATTTTTCTTTTCTTCCCTATTTTTAATAAATTTACCAAAATAATGTATAACTCCTGATAAAATAATCAAAACCAAAAAAGTTATAGCCATACCAACTATAACTAAGGTCAATCCTAAAGTCAAATAATCCATGTTTACCATTATATCCACCTTAGAATGGAATTATACCATGTTTTTTCTTGGGTAGTACTTCTCTCTTTGACTGGTATACCCTAAGTGAATTGATTAGTATCGTTCTTAGATTTTTTGGGTCAACTACATCATCAACATAGCCACGTGCAGCTGCCATGTAGGGATTTGCAAATTTCTGTTTGTAGTCTTCGCTTAGTTCATCTGTTTTCTTTGTAGGATTAGAGGCTTCAGATATCTCTTTTCTAAAGACTATTTCACATGCGCCTTTTGGCCCCATAACTGCAATCTCTGCTGTTGGCAGCGCATAAACTGCATCAGCCCGTAGATGTTTTGAAGCCATAGCTATGTATGCCCCCCCGTAAGCTTTTCTCACAATAACTGTAATTAAAGGAACAGTAGCTTCAGAGTACGCATATAATAGCTTTGCACCGTGTCTTATAATTCCGCCATGCTCTTGGTCTAATCCCGGCATATAACCTGGTGTGTCAACAAAAGTCAGTATTGGAATGTTAAAAGCATCACAGAATCTGATAAATCTTGATGCTTTGTCAGAGGAGTTAATATCTAAAACTCCAGCAATATGGCTTGGATTGTTTGCGACTATGCCCACGACTTTTCCGTCAAGTCTCCCAAATCCAACTAGGATATTTGGTGCATAGAGAGGATGAATTTCATAGAATTCATTGTTATCAAGAACTGCTTTAACAATTTGACTTGCATGATAACCTTTGTTTGAATCTTCTGGTATAATCGAATAAAGCTCAGGAGTCTCCCTCAATGGGTCATCTGTTGGTGCAATTGATGGAGGATCTTCCATGTTGTTTGAAGGCAAATAACTGAAGAGATTTCTAATAAGATTTAAGGTATCCTCGTCATTTTTTCCAACCCTATGTGCCATTCCGCTTTTAGTCTCGTGGACATGAGGCCCACCAAGTTCTTCAAAGGTCACATCCTGATGCAACACAGTTTTTACAACTTGAGGCCCAGTTATGAACATATAACTTGTAACATCGGTCATGAAGACAAAATCCCCTATTGCCGGAGAATAAACGGCACCACCAGCACAAGGCCCCATAATAGCTGTTATCTGAGGTATAACTCCAGAAGATATTGTGTTCCTGTAGAAAATATCCCCATACCCCTTCAGGGAATCAACACCTTCTTGTATCCTTGCGCCTCCGGAATCATTTATACCGATCACAGGAGCTCCAACCTTCATAGCCTGATCCATTAGATAGCTTATCTTGAAAGCATGTGCTTCTCCCAAGGAACCTCCCATAACTGTGAAGTCTTGGGAAAAGACATATACGAGTCTCCCTTCGATTGTACCGAAACCCGTAATGACGCCATCTCCAGGTATATCCGTTTTGTCTAGACCGAAATCAATTGCTCTATGTTTCATCAGTCCATTTATTTCAACAAAGCTGTTCTTGTCAAGGAGTATGTCAAGCCTTTCTCTTGCATTAAGTTTACCCTTTGCATGTTGAGATTCAAGCTTTTCCTTTCCTCCTCCCATCTTTAACTTGTCTTTCTTTTCTTTTAGCTCTTTTAGCATACCTTCAATGGCCATAAAATTACCACCGTTCGCCTTATCTTTTGATTTAGGCGGCACTGCTTCAATACTTAATAGAACTGTTTAAAAACTTTGTGGTAATCCAAATATTCGGGCTTTTAATTGACTTTTATTGGTATTTTTGTATGGCATATTGGACATTTGTCATCAATTAGGCTATTTTTCACGCCATAAGTTCTTTTGACAACTACGTTCTTGCAGTTAGGACAAAAAGTATCATTATTTGAAGCCACATTTCCAAGATAAACATATTTTAGTTTCTTTACAGCTATTTCTTTTGCCTTATAGAGCGTCTCAACTGGTGTAGATTTTATCTCCATTTTGTACATCGGCCTGTAAGCAGAAAAGTGTAAAGGGATCTCATCGCTCAACTCTGAAACAAAATCAACAAGTTTTATTATATCTTCATCTGAATCATTTAAAGTCGGAATCAATAAATTTGTTATTTCGATATGAGTTTCTCTAAATGCAGTTTTAATTGTTTCTAGTACTGGCCGGAGCCTTGCTCCGCAAATCTTTTGGTAAAACTCCTCAGAAAATGCTTTGAGATCTATATTCATTGCGTCAATATATGGTAAAGCCTCCTTTAGTGGCTTTGGATTTATGAACCCGTTTGTAACCCATACATTTTTGATACAATTTTCTGTTGCTATCTTTGAAGTATCCATTAGATATTCGTAGAATATTGTTGGCTCTGTGTATGTATAAGAGATAGATTTACACCCATGCATCTTTGCTAGCTCAACTATTTTCTCTGGCTTTAGAAAATGGTAAGCTATATCGTCAGGCGTTGATTGAGAAAGATCAAAGTTCTGGCAGTTCTGACAGAATAGATTACACCCCGGCGTTCCAAAGGAGAGAGAATATGAACCAGGGTAGAAATGATAAAGAGGCTTTTTCTCTATCGGATCTACATGGAAATACAGTTTTTCTGAGTCACTCTCTCCATAAACAAGAGTTCTTAGTTTTCCATCTAGATTTATTCTTGCCCTGCATTTGCCCCTCTCATTTGGAGATATAAGGCATACATGCGGGCACAATAGGCATCTCATGTCCTCCTTTTCTTTTCTGTAAAAGAGTGCCTCTCTCATGCTAAAAATATTGATTTAATACTATTTTAATTTATCTAAAAAAAAGAGAAATTATTTTTTAGAGGATTTTACCTTTTCTAGAGCTTCTTTGAAGTCTTCTTTAGTTACAAACTCAGTCTTGTCAAGGCCTTTTCTTATGGCGTTTAGACCAGCTTCCCTGGTAAGAGATTTTATATCGGCACCTGTAAATCCTTCAGTTGGTTGGACTAGCTCATTAATATCAACGTCCTTTAGTGGCATTCCCTTGGTGTGGATCTTCAGTATATCAAGTCTTGATTCCTTGTCAGGCAATGGTATTTCGACTATCACATCAAATCTCCCAGGCCTAAGAAGGGCCTCATCTAAAATGTCTGGTCTGTTTGTCGCCGCGATGACTATTACTCTCTCCAAGGATTCAACGCCATCCATCTCTGTCAATAATTGATTTACCATTCTTTCAGTTACCTTTGCACCAGTCTCTTGACCTCTTTTGGGCGCAATTGAATCAATCTCATCAAAGAATATTATAGAAGGGGCTACTTGCCGGGCCTTGCTGAATATCTTTCTGATACCTTTTTCACTCTCACCAACCCATTTTGAGATTAGCTCAGGACCCCTAATTGCTATGAAGTTTGCCTCGCTTTCTGTTGCAACAGCCTTTGCAAGAAGAGTCTTCCCACATCCAGGTGGCCCATAAAGGAGGATACCTTTAGGACCTTCAACGTTTATCTTTTTGAATACATCGGGATATTTTAGTGGCCACTCCACAGCTTCCTGTAATCTTTGTTTTACTTCCTTCAATCCTCCGATATCGCTCCATTTTACTGTTGGAACTTCAACTAAGGCTTCCCTCATTGCAGACGGCTCCACTTCTAAAAAAGCTAGATCAAAATCATTCTTTGTCACTTCAAGCTTGTTTAGGATTTCTGGAGAAATTTCAATATCCCCTCCACTGAGGTCTGGGAGCACTCTCCTAATCGCCTTCATGCCTGCCTCTTTACACAAGGCTTCAAGGTCTGCTCCGCTGTAACCGTGTGTCTTTGACGCGTAATAAGATATATTTACATCCTCTGTTATTGGCATGCCTCTTGTATGAACCTGAAGTATCTCTTTTCTGTCATTTATATCAGGAACACCAATTTCGATTTCTCTGTCAAATCTTCCAGGCCTTCTCAATGCTGGGTCAATTGTGTCTGGCAAGTTTGTAGCTGCTATCACCACTACCTTGCCTCTTGTCTTTAACCCATCCATTAGTGTCAGAAGCTGAGAAACTACCCTTCTTTCAACTTCCCCTTTTGATTCTTCCCTTTTTGGGGCAATTGCATCGATCTCATCTATGAATATTATGGCCGGAGAGTTTTCCCCTGCATCTTCAAAGACCTTCCTAAGGTTCTCCTCAGATTCACCATAGTATTTACTCATTATTTCCGGGCCGTTAATAGAGGTGAAATAAGCGTTGATCTCATTTGCAAGTGCCTTTGCAAGGAGAGTTTTACCTGTTCCAGGAGGTCCATACAGTAAAACTCCCTTGGGAGGATCTATACCGAGTTTTGAGAAAACTTCCGGATGCTTCATAGGCATCTCAATCATTTCTCTTATCTTTTGGATCTCATCCCTAAGTCCACCTATATCTTCATAAGTTACATCAGGCATTTTTGATATCTCAGATTCTGACACAGGTTTAGGTGAAATTGTTATTTTAGTTGATGGAATTATCTTTAGGATACCTCTTGGATTTGTTTTTGTCACGACAAATGGAAGGCTCCTATTAAAAATTTCAAATACAAAAACGTTATTTTGAACGATTGGGATATCAGAGAATTTCTCCTTGAAATATGATGAAAGGTCTCCTGAAAACTGCATATCGGCCTGCATTGGTGCAAGAGTAATTGCCTTTGCTTCTTTAACTTCTGCTCTTGAAATGCTGACTCTATCCCCAAGCAATGCTCCAGAGTTCTTCCTAAGTATGCTGTCCATTCTAACTATTCCGGAACCCTCAACATTATCTGGCAGGGCCTTTGCAGCTGTTATTTTCTCGCCTTTTATCTTTACAATCTCGCCATAATTTAGGTACATCTTTCTCATTGCATCGGGGTCAATCCTTACAATACCTTTACCCACATCGAGCTTTTCTGCGCTCCCTACAACAAGTTCTATTTCATTAATTTCTTTCACTTTAAAACACTCCATAATATATTAACATTAAGTTAACTTAATATAAAGTGAAAGTAATCCTTTATAAATTTTACGGTTAAAAATAATAAAATTGGCTATCTAGAAAAAATAAAGAGACTATCCATCGTAATCTTCAAGCTTTTTGGCAAAATCATTACTGTTATAAGATTTGGGTCTATCATCTACTTCAAACGATGAAACGTCATTATCTAAGCGGGCCGGCCTTTTTCTATTAATGGCATTTTTAACATAATCATCATGATCATTTTCCCTTATTTCAAAAAGGTCACTTTCATTAAAGACCCTGCTTTCAATTTCTTCTATCTCTTTGTATATCTCATCAAGATTACGTTTGATTCGCCTGATAGAATCCTTCAAAGTTTCAACTTCATAGCTGCCTTTCTTCTTGTCCTCATCGAAAAGGAAGTTCATAAAGCCACCAATTAAATTTTTAAAATTCAATTTAAATATATATTGCTAGTCACTGGAAAACTATTTAATATGCCTTAACATAATTGTTTAAATGAAAAAAGGCCTATCCTATCTTGATATTGCAGCTTTATCAGTCATTTTATTTCATACTGTTCTTTTAATCTTAAATATTGAAAATCTCCCTGCTGACCAGAAAGATTGGTCGTACCACCTGATGATTGCTAGGATGTTTGTCGAACACAAAACTTTCTTATGGGATTACTATGAGTTCGCACCCATAGGGAGACCTCACCTTTATCCTCCATTTCTTCATTTGCTATTTGCAGCCACAAATATCTTAGGTATGGGATGGGTAACAATCCAGAAGTTTTACGGGATTCTTATCTACCCAGTTTCGCTTCTTTCAACATTCTTTGTTTCAAGGGATCTTTTTGGAAAGAAAGTCGGATTATTGTCGGTAGTGATTCTTTCAGCTTCCTACAATTACTGGTGGTGGCAGATTTCAATAGCACCGACTTCTCTAATATTTGCACTCTTTCCTTTGGCAATGTGGGCAGTATATCGAAAAAAGACAATTCTTTCAATAGCCTTACTTTCAATATTTTTATGGACGCATTTTTCTTCATTTTTAGTGGTTCTTGCAATAGGTATATTTGGAGTATTGAAACGAGACTACCTGAAGTATTCCTTAAAGATAATAATTATATCATTAATCACTTTTAGTCCATGGGCAGTCCACGTATTATTGAATCGCGACTGGATACATGGAAACTGGTCATCTTTTGCAAACATGCCAACAATTGGTATTATAACTATACTTTTTGCGATTTTGGGTGTGTACTTCCTTGCAAAAAGAAGGGATACAAAAGACATACTACTACTAGCAACAGTCCCTTCAACACTTCTTATAGGGGCGTTGTATGGATTTAGGTTCTTTATGCATGCCCCAGTGATTCTTGCAATCATAATGGCCGTAGGTGCGTATGAGACTTCAAAAAGGATAGATAAGAATGCGTTCTATGTATTTTTGATAGCTTTTTTGGTAATTTCTTACACAGGGGAGCCCACACTAAGACTAAGATCACTTGGAGCCCCTATGGCAGGTGCGCCAGCGCCACAGCTAAAATATGGCCCTAACCCAGTTGGCGAAGCAGGGCCCATACAGGGAGTTGCCCCAGTTGTCATCCAATCAACGCCTCTAAAAGAAAATTTGAACGCATTGATGGACATCCAGCTGCGTACGCTCAAAATAAGCCCTTACGTTTCTGAAAATGCCTTTAATCTCTACAATTTCATAAAAAATAATACAGACAAAGACGAAATAATTCATGTTCAGGGTGGGCCAATAGCAACCTGTATCTCTCTGTTCACTGACAGGAGAACTGACAACGGTATGTGGCGAGAAGTTACAAATGAAGATATGGGCAAATCACCTCCGGCCGGTGCAAATTATGGTGTAATTGAAATAAGTGATAGACAGAGAATTAATTTTTCTCAAGATATGATTATAGCAACATTTGGCCAGTTCATAGTCTATGACGCCACTAAGATGGAGCAGATAATATTGCCACAAGATCAACCCAGATTGCCACAAATATTAACAGAAGTTTCTAACCAAATTAGAAAAGCTTCAATATCTTTGGATACCGACAGGGAATTAACAAAGAAACTCCTCTTGGAAGTCTCTGATAAACTTAATCAACTATCAAAAGGTGCGCCTGACGAAAAAGGAAAGAAGATACTTGAAAGGTCATCTAGTATCTTGAGAAATAAATCCCAGAAAATTTCCTATGCCGAAGGCCAAGAAATGGCAAGAGTAAAAGAGGAGCTTATGACAATGGCCCAGTTATACGAGAGAGGAGACATTGGCGGGGCCCTAATAATATTAGAGAGGATATGACTACATCCATCCTTTTCTTTTAAAATAATAAACCATCGAAAGACCGAGAGTCAGCATCAGCAAAAGTATAGAATAATATCCATAAGGCGACTTTAACTCAGGCATAAATTCAAAGTTCATCCCGTATATACCGGTAATTAGAGTCAGAGGCATCATTATAGTCGCAATTATGGTCAAAACCTTCATTATCTCGTTTAATTTGTTCGAGGTATAGGATAGGTAAGTGTCTTGTATTCCAATCAGGGAATCCCTCATCGAATCAAGGGAATCAAAGATACTTATGATGCTATCATAATTGTCCCTGAAATAGATTTTTGTTTCATCCGAAATAAACATGGATTCTTTCCTTAATAGGCCCAATAGCTCTTCTCTTTCTGAAACAACTATCCTTTTGAAAATAGAAACATCCCTCTTAAGTGTAATAACTTTCATTATGCACTCTTTATCTCCACCATTAAACAGTTCATCTTCCGTTTCTTCTACTATTATATCAAGCCTATCCAGAATCAAAAAGTAGGAGTCAATGATCCTATCCATTATAATATGCAGTAGAAAGTCAGGCCCTTTGTTCAGTATTTTTAATAGCGCCTTCTTATCATTTTTTATTTTTTCTAAAATCTTGATCTCTTTTCTCACATCCTTTGTTATGATGTAATTATTGCCGATGACAACATCGTATTCATACTTGTTAATCCTTGTATCCATGAAAAGATTATATAGAACAATGAAATTATAGTCATCAAAAACTTCTATCTTGACCCTTGTCCCTTCATCACTTAAGTCTTCTACAGTCACAGGGTGCAAATCGAAGAGGTCTCCAAGATAAGATATCTCTTGATTTGTTGAATCAATTAGGTCAATCCATAATCTTGTGTCCTTTTCAACTAACTCTTTTAATCTTTCAGGAGATGCTATTTCTCTTTGTATTTCCCCTTCAAGATAAAATACCTCAAACATTATTCTACATTAGAGCTAAGATGTTTAAATTAGTTGTTCTTTAAAGCTCACCTTCAAGCTTCAAAACAATCCTTCTAAAAATTCCCTTTAGCGTATATATCTCTCGCTGTGTATTAAATCCTCTTGTTAAAACGTGCTTGAAGACTGTCATAGCGTTGTCCCTTCTGTATTCCCTCTCTTCAACATGGGATAATATCTTTTTAAAATCCTCTATCAATAGATTCTTTTCAATTATCTCTTTTCCTTCAAGAGGATTTGTTTTAATAGAGCATTTGGATTTGAATATTTCATAGAGTATTATTGAGAGCGCATGCGAAACATTCATCGTTGGGTACCTTTTATCGGTGGGGATTGTAGTCATTGTATCGCACATCTCAACTTCTTGATTTCTAAGTCCACTGCTTTCCCTGCCTAGTACTATCCCCACCTTAAAATCAGAGGGTATTTTTTTAGCCAGGCTCTCAACAGGTGTGTAATTCCTCAAGACCCCACCACTTGTATTTACGCTTGTTGCAACTGACACATCGACATATTTCAGGGCCTCTTCCAAACTTCCTACAATTATGCTAGACTTCAAAATATCTTCTGCATGGACTGCTAATTTGTACGCCTCTTCATCTATCTCAACTGGATTAACTAGAATAAGGTCATAGAAACCGAAATTTTTCATAACCCTCGCAACGCTACCTATATTCCCTGAAGATTCCGGCTCTACAAAAATTATATAAAACATCAAGAGAAAAAAATATTAGGATAAAGATAAAGTTTTGGGTGCATCCATGGAAATATCCCTGGGAGTTGACATAATCTCCCGTGACCCAAGAATTTATGCAATGGTCATACTTTCGAGTGAAGAAAACAGATTTTTGCCTGTTTTGAAGGAAAGCGGGTCAAGGCTTAAACTTTTGAAACTAATAAAAAACTACTCTCCCACATACATGGGAATCGATTCTACCGAAGAATTCTCTAAAAACGATTTAGAGAAACTTTCAAAGTATGTTTCAATAGTTCAAGTTACTGGAAAGTTTAATGACTTTACTTCCCTCCCGGCACTTGCAAAAAGATACAGGATAAACCTAAATCCAAAAAATCCTTTCGATGAGGCATATGCACTTGCGAGATTGACATTTGAAGGAGTCGGCTACAAATTAAAGTTGTATGAAGATGAAACTGAAATACTTGTTTCAAGTGGTAGAAGCCTTGGAAGAGGAGGCTACTCACAAGGCAGATATCAGAGAAGAACTTTTGCTCTTATCAAATATAAGGTCAGAGATATCGAGAAAGAACTTACAAATGAAGGATTTAATTTTGACCTTGAGGTAGTTGAGCGGGAAGGTGGATTCTCCAAAGGCACCTTCAAAGTATACTCTAACTTTGAAAATATCCCTATCAAAAGCAGCAGAGGCGACATAAGGATCGATGTCAGGCCGCTTAAAAAAAGCTCCATTGAATACGAACCTTTTGAAAAAAAAGTTGAAATATCAAACATCAAAGACAGGTATGTTATTGTCGGGGTTGACCCAGGGACAACAGTTGGCCTTTCGGTACTAGATCTTGAGGGAAATGCGCTTGCTATCACCTCAAAAAGAAGTTTTTCAATGTCAGATGTCAAGGAAGAGATAAGAAAGTACGGTTATCCTCTGATATTTGGATCTGATGTAAATCCGCCTTCTGGATATATTGAAAAGTTAAGTACCTCCTTTGATTCTATTCTGTATGTACCCTCTCTATCGATCCCCGTCAAAGAAAAAAATGAGTTATCAAAAGACCAAGAAGCAACAAATGCACACGAAAGGGATGCTCTCTCAGCAGCATTGAAGGCTTATCTACACTATAAGAACAAATTTACCCAGATAAAATCAAAAATACCCCAAGAGCTATCCCCTTACAGTTCAAGGATAATAGGTGAAGTCATTAAAGGCATGCCCATAAAAGAAGCCTTTGACAAAGTCAAAGAAGACTTGATGGAAAAAGAAGATGAGATAAAAATTGAACAGAGAAATCCAGATGAGATAATCCTAGAGCAGTCAAAAATAATCGAAAATTACAAAGAGAAGCAGACCACATTAAAAAAGGATTTTGAAAAACTTCAGTTGGAAAGCTTTGATATGAAAAAGAAACTCCAAGAGAAGGATTCAACAATTATGTCTCTTGAACGAAAACTTTTCGATATATTGGACAGGCAAAAAAAAGAAGCTTTGAAGGACAACGTCATTAAAACTAAGAATTTTGAGATAACTTCGCTTAGAAAAAGTGTTGATATCCTAAAAAGCAAAGTTAATTTACTCACAGAGGAAAACAAGAGATTAAAAGAATTAAAGCCGCTGATGGAATCTGAGGACATAATCATCGGTAAAGTTCTACCTGTTTTTTCTATTGACGGCATTAAAAATCTTGTAAAAAATCAGGATCTTACCGAAGGTGACGTAGTTTTCTTAAAAGACGCCACTGGCGGGGGGGCAGAAGCTTCCAAGATGCTATCTGAGATAAAGGTCAAAGCTGTTCTCATATTGGGTAAGATATCGCATCAGGCGCAAGAAGAGCTAATCGATGTTGAAATACCGATAATCGATTCGAAAGATATAAAAATGGAGGTAATTTCGAAGTTCGTTATACTGGACAAAGAAAGCTTTGATTTAGTCTATAAAAAAGAAAAAGAATTATTAATGGCTCTTAAAAAAGAAAGAGAGTCCGATAAACTTCTTAAAATCATTAAAGATTACAAAGAACAAAGAAAATCAGATTATAAGGCCTAATTTGGTAGTTTACTAATACCAATAGCTATATAAATGTTACGGTTGCTTTAAATAATATGGAAAAAACTGAGACGAAGAAAGTTCATGCTTGCCCGGAGTGTGGGAGTCATAAACTTATTCGGGACTATTCTAGAGCCGAAGTTACTTGTGACGAATGCGGTCTTGTAATTTCTGAAGATATTATCGACACAGGTCCTGAATGGAGAGCTTTTGACCATGAGCAAGGAGAGAAAAGGGGTAGAGTAGGAGCTCCAATGACCTACACTATCCACGATAAGGGTCTTTCCACCATGATTGACTGGAAGAATAAGGATATCCATGGTAGGGATATCAGTGCTGGTAGGAGAGCCCAGATATATAGAATGAGGAAATGGCATAAAAGAATTAAAGTTGCAGATGCCAAAGATAGAAATTTAGCTTTCGCTTTAACAGAACTTGATAGACTCTCTTCTCACTTGCACCTGCCAAGGAATATTAGAGAGGGTGCAGCAATGGTTTACCGAAAAGCCGTTGATAAGAGACTTATTAGAGGTAGATCAATAGAGTCAGTGACATCCGCATGTATCTACATAGCGTGCCGTGAATATAAAGTTCCAAGAACTCTCGATGAGATTGTAGAGCATTCTAGAGTGGATAAAAAAGAAATTGGCAGAAGTTACAGATTTATCACAAGAGAACTAGAGATAAAACTGTATCCAACAAGCCCAGTGGACTATATCCCAAGATTTGCCACTGAGTTAGGGCTTTCAGGAAAGGTCCAGAGAAAAGCACAGGATATACTAGAAGGCGCAATAAAGGTTGGTCTTACATCAGGAAGGGGCCCAACAGGGGTCTGTGCAGCAGCTATTTATCTTGCAGCCATAATGGAGGGTGAAAGAAAAACCCAGAAGGCTGTTTCAGAGGTAGCAAAGGTCACAGAAGTCACTGTTAGGAACAGATACAAAGAAATTATAGAGAAATTGGGTATTGATGTTAAGATTTAAAACATAAATCTTTATATATTGGTAACTACACTGTGTGTATGCGCTGGCGATAATCTATGAATGATGATGATTTGGATATTTTTTGGAGGCTGAAGCGTTTAGAGGAGAAGAAAAGGCTAATTAAAGAGAGTTTTGCAGACAAAACAGAGCCTTTACACCGCCCTACGCCTAAAAAAACAGCCAGTAATGACCGTACACCAAGTTACACTATACCAGAAATTCGTTCTAATACCTTCTATCAAGCTTATAAAGAAAAACATGACAGGGTTTTAAGAAGGCGTACAGAGCCTGAGCCAGTTAGCCCGGTCAACGAGGAAAATAAGAGAGTAATTCAAATCGAAAAGCAAAGAACGACGAACATTGACAATAAAATAAGAAAGAATTTTACTTTAAAACCCGACATCAACTGGTTTAAAGTTTCAGTTGTTCTATCTCTTCTACTTTCTGTTGTTTTAGTAACTTCTTTTTCACTCTATGGCGCCAATAGGCAAATCGATACCAATTTAGGTTCAAAAGAGTCTTACATTTTTGAACTTGAAAAACAGAATCAGACTCTTTCAAAGGAGAATCAAACGCTAAAAGAGCTAAATGATAGTCTAAACCTAAGACTTGATTCTTTGAGGAACCAGTTAGTCGATGCAAGAAATTCTATGTATAAGCTTCAGAGCACCTACCAAAATCAGCTGATAAACGAAGATTATGCACTGTATTTAGCTTTGGAATTTGTCAATAACGAGGCAAGTAAGAACCTACCGGTCGAGTGTGGAACAACAAATCCTGAACTAGTACGAGTATATTATGAAAAGACAACTATTGAAAAAGTAAATAAAACTTTTAAGATAAACATGCCTGCAGACCTGAAATACCAATCAGTTACAAGATATGTCTGCTACATAGAAATGGATGAGTCAGGAAATATAGTCCACTGGAACTGGCAGAAACCTTCTTAACAAGCATCTGGTATTATTTCAAAATCTGAATCTCCATATTTCAGATCTTTTAATTCTTCTTTTGTCAATGATTCCCTTCTAGCCTTGTCCGAGGCAATTGCACTGTAACCCAATGGGTCTTCTAGAATTATGCAGACAGTTTCCTGGCCTTCTACCAGCTTATTTATCCTGTCAATTAATTCCTTACCGTTCTTTTTCTCTTCATCTTCCCCCATCTTCATCCCCATACTGATAACTTTTGATATCCTGGAAAGTAGGCCTTCTACATTGCTGATATACCCTTCAGATAAGGGACCAGGTTCAACTGTAACGCCAAGTTCAGGGATTCTAATGGTGCAGGTGCTAGATTTGACAATTCTTATGCTTGCATCACACGCAGATTCAACGTTTAAAGAGTATCTTGATGGCTCTTTAATCTCTATGGGCATAATATCTGCCCTTCTATAACCGCAGTTACTACAAAGAATAGTAAAATCTAGAACTTCCCCAAAATAAGGGATAGAAATAATAGTATTGGTTACTCTAAGCGATTTTTTATTGCACGAAGGGCAATAATCGCATTCTACGTTCTCATTGCTCATGTGATCTTACAATCTTGACAGACGCAGGGGCTATTAAAATCTTTCGCTCACTAATACCAGCAATATCCCCGCCAATACCCCTTAGAATACCTTTGATCTGGTCAACGGCTCTCTTAAGTTCAAGCGGTTCCCTCTCTGCCAAAAGACCGATATCAACTATAAGGATGTGTCCCTCTGAGAGCTGTTTAGAAATATCTCTTATGTCCCCAAGCCCTCTGAGTTTCAAGGATTTTACATAAACGACCCCATAGTCCATGAAATCGTTTCTTTTTAGAACCTCTTCCTCGTATGGAATTGATTCTACTTCTCTAATAGCCCTTGGAGATTCTGACTTTTCATCTTCAGCCCATGATTCGTCTCCCGTAGTCTCTTCATCTTGATAATACTCATCAGGGTAGTAGTTTTCATCGTACTCACCGTAGTCTTGACTATCATCCCTACCAAACAGTTTATTGAGTCTTCTCATAACATCATCTCCTTATGGAGCCCATATTAATCATTAATACTAAAGCTAACTATTAATATGTAACTAACCCTTTTTATAGTTTTCGCTTACAACAGCAGTTAAAAAAGTTTAACTATTGTTAAACAATAGTTATTATCTATTTTTTTTCTAATTTTTTCGATTGTGTGTATGCACATTTGCCGCATACAAATCTGTCCTTGTGGTCAGCCATAAATGTGCCAGGGCCACATCTTGGGCAGTAAGGATTCTTTTTAACTACCTTGTCTCCCTCTACGCTGTACATGGATGGCATTAATTTTCCTCCTTTTCCACAATCAAGCCGTTTCTTTTCAATATATGTTTCTGCTCGACTCTCATTAGGATTTTTGGGTCGCTGTACACGTATATCTTAGCAATAGATTCTTCCTTTCCATATCCAGTTTCAATGGATCTTACCACAAAGGAATCCATTTTAAAGCTCTTTAAAGCAGACAACTTATCCCTAACTTCTGATACCTTAGGAGTTCCACCATCATGAATTACTTTAACTTCTAATTCTTTCCTGTTGAATAGTGGGTTCTCTCTCTCGTTTACGATCGTTAATTCCATAGATCTCCCTCCATCTCATTTAAATAATCTGATATTTCCTTTTTTTTCTGTTCTGTTACTTCAATAATCACAATTCCCCTATCGGGCTGACCATAAAGTACAACTGTATCCCCATCTCCGTGGAGAACAGCAGGCATAACTGCCAAATCTTCTTCTCCCTCTACCAATATTTTTTTAAACCTTTTGGTTTTGTCCTTAAAAAATCTCTCAATAGCCACCCAAAGAGCCCCTGTAATCTCTGATTGAGGATTATCAACTGTAACTGTGTTATCGCACTCAATACAATCGTCTATTTCGGCTCTCAAGTTCCTTCCATCAACAATTACGAGTTCCGGGTAAACCCCATGGTCAATAAGATTTTGAGAAACAACATCCCCAACGGATATTACCCTCTTATTCTGTATCACAGGCAAAAGTCTATCCATAACGGATTCAACATCACCTTCAATAAGAAGTCCCATAGGAGATTTTAGTTTTAATCTGAGATCTTCTGTGAGAACAAGAGCCATCTCTTTAC